>JAUNGB010000152.1 GCA_030524715.1 Eubacteriales bacterium
CACCATGAGAAATGTATCCTTGCGCCAGAGGGGAAGTCAAGAATATTCCAGCTTGGTGAATTGGAAGTAAAGACTGGTAATTGAGAAATGTGGTAATGGCCGGCAGCGGGCATCTGAAAGCGGATGCGGCTGTCGGCCTTTCTTTGCGTTTAGAAAGAATATAAGAAGAAAATGTTTGGATATTTGAGGAATTTGTATGTTACGAAATGAAAAAGCAAAGGTAATAGATTGTGTATTGTCCAGAATCCTATTGACATTTGTGTTAGATTGTGCTAACTTAATAAATGCGACAAAAAGATAAATTAATGTCGCTAATAAAAATTAAAAATGTCATAAGGAGGACATGATATGAAACAAAAGAAATACCTTTTAGCTGCTGTTCTGTGCGTAATGATGCTTTCTTTAGGAATTGTTGTTTACGGTCAATCAGAAGAATCAGCCGGCACAAGTACCGTAATGGATTACACCACCCAATTTGTTGGCACATGGGAGGCGGATTTCAGTGAATTTCCGGAATATGCAGATCAGGGGATTACCGGGGTTGCTGTTTCTGTATTCAAGGAGGATGGAACTCTGGTTACATATCTGGACGGTGAAGAAGAAGACACCTTCGGCTATTTTGTGTATAAGGATTATTATATAGCTGTTGGTGAAGATGGCAGCGCCGAGGTAACGCTGTATAAGATTTCCGATGATGGAAGCAGTTTGGAATTTAGCGATCTGGAAGGGAATTGGATGCTGACCTATACGAAAACAGAATAAGCCTCTATTTGGCCTGCGGCATAATTTGATAAAGATGGAAATGCCCCTGCACGAGCTGCTTCATTGACGGAGTGCAGGGGATATGTTATACTTTTGAAGCGACATTTATTATGATAATTGTCGTATGATAATGCCTTTTGAAAGGAGAATGATTATGCCGCAGGTTTTTTCATTGAAAGAAAAAGAAGAATTAAGGCAAAAGATGCTTGCCATTGGGTTTGATCTGCTAAAACAATATGGTATGACACATACATCCGTTGAGAAAGTAACAAAGGCCGTTGGCCTCGGACGCAGCACGTTTTATAACTTTTTCCCTACGAAAGAGAAATTCATTTATGAAATTATCTGCTACCAGCGGGAAAAAGCCATGGCAAAATTTAACCGGATATTGAATGGCCGCGAGAAAATGACTGTAGACGAGGCAAAGGAATATCTGCGTTACCTTTATTCTGGTGAGGATACGATCTATCCATATTTGACCACATCTGATGAGGCAAAACTGCAGGCGGCTCTGCCGGATGATTTTATGGTTGATGTGGAATTAGAAATTCACACGATTGATAGTTTCCTGGACCATATGGAGGGAGTGCGGGAGAATCTTGACTATCCTGTGATCGCAAACCTTATGAAAACTTTTGCCCTTATTCAAGAAGCAAAAGAAATGATGCACAAGGATGCACTGGGGCGTACTTTGGATGTTATGTTTACATTGCTTTTCTCTCTTATCTTTTACCCGGAGGACTGAGGGGATTCCCCCTTTCTGCCCGCAGGGTTGTTTCCAATCTTACAGAAAGGGGCGTTATTATGAATGATAAAAAAGCAAATCCTCTTATGGAAATTCTTACGTTTGCTAAAGGGGAAAAAGCAAAATTGATTGCCGCCGCCGTACTATCTGCTATTTCAGTGGTATTTGGAATTATCCCATATATTGCAGCAGGACGATTACTGATCTCACTTCTTACTGGGAATACGGATTTTCAGCATGCGATTCTTTTGGCATTACTGATTATTATAGCAATGCTGTCAGAAAAGATTTTAGGTTGCGTGGCAACATGGCTTTCCCATAAGGCTGCCTTTGGCACGCTGTATTCTATCCGTTGTGCGTTAGTTGACAAAATTGAACACACTTCAATGGGAGATATTCAAAGCAGACAATCTGGTTCATTCAAACAGACGATCATTGATCTTGTAGACCGGTTGGAAGATGCGCTGGCACATATTATCCCGGAGATTATCCCGAACGTGATTCTTCCCATTGTTGTGATTGGTTATCTGTTTGTACTGGATTGGAGAATTGCGCTGTCTGCCCTCGTTTCTATTGTGATCGGTGCTATTACATGGAAATTGATGATGGGCGAAAATGCTATGAGCATTTTCCAACTGACACAAGAGGGCAACGAGCAAATGAATAGCACAATCGTTGAATATGTGAACGGCATGGAGGTTATCAAAGCCTTTAATCAGACCGCTTCCTCTATGAAGAAATATGAAAACGTAGTAATACAATATCGTGACGCATTGGTTCGCTGGTTCCGTCACGTATGGCCGTACCTTAGTGTTTATGGCGTGGTAACGCCAGCAACGATTGCTTTCGTATTACCCACCAGCGGCATTTTACTCTATATCGGCACGATCACATTGGAAACACTCATTATGTGTCTGGTTCTCTCTCTCGGTATCGTAGCGCCTATTATGAAACTCGTTGCGTTCACCGACCATATCAATGAAATCTATGCTGCTAATACCAAAATTCAAGAAATTTTGCAGGCACCCGAATTAGAGCAGGCAACAAATCCCGCAGATATTTGTGATAACAGCATAGAAATGCGAAATGTTTCTTTTGGATATGGGGAAACAGAAATTTTACACAATGTTTCCTTTCTTGCAAACGCGGGAACAGCAACAGCGATTGTCGGTCCGTCAGGAAGTGGGAAATCCACGATTGCGAAACTGATTGCGCGCTTTTGGGATGTGAATAGCGGTTCCGTTTTCATTGGCGGCGTAAATGTAAAAGAGATACCTTTCGATCAGCTTATGGATATGATCAGCTTTGTATCACAGGATAACTTCTTACCCAATATTTCAATCAAAGAGAATATCCGTATGGGAAAACCGGATGCTACCGATGATGAAATACGCCTTGCCGCAAAACGCGCCTGCTGTGATGAATTTATCTTACGGCTCCCGAATGGATACGATACAAAGGTTGGTGATGCCGGTGATCGGCTGTCCGGCGGAGAACGCCAGCGTATAGCGATTGCGCGCGCAATTATTAAAAATGCGCCCATTATCGTTCTTGATGAAGCAACGGCCGCCATTGATCCAGAGAATGAATATAAAATTCAAATGGCAATCGAAGAACTAACGAGAGGGAAAACATTGATTATGATAGCCCATAGGCTCTCTACTATTATGACAGCAGATCAAATCATTGTTTTAGACCACGGAACAAAGGTTGCCGTTGGAACACATGAGCAACTGCTTGAAAATTGTCCTATGTACCTGTCTATGTGGAATAATCACATGGGCGCAAGCGGTTGGAGTATTCAGAAGGAGGGATCAGTATGTGGAGCGTAGTTAAGAAAATTATTGCCATGTCCGGCGATAAGGCTAAATATATCAAGGCAAGTACCGTCGCCGCATTTGTCTATGCCATTTTTGTTGCACTCCCTTACACCGCAATCTACCTGTTTTTCTATCAGGCTGACAAGCAACTGACTGCGGAAACACTGCTTATATGTACGGGTATTTTATTATTAAGTTTGATCGGTGGTTCAGTAGCAAAAACAATTACCTATCGTTTGCAGGAATGGGCCAGCAATTATGTGGCTGCGAGAAAGCGTCTGGAAATCGGTGATCGCCTGAAACGTGTCCCGATGGGCTTTTTCAAAGAAAAGACGTTGGGAGAAGTAACGGCTGCCCTTACTTCGGATATTACCTTTTATGAGAACAAAGCCGCTGATGTGCTGGATTGGGTTGTCAATGGACTGATATCGTCTCTTATTTCCTGCCTGTTTTTGATTTTGTTTGATTGGCGGCTGGGCCTGATCTTTACTGCGGGTTTTATTGCTGCCTATCTGCTCCTAAATAAAATTCAAAGAGAAAGTGAAAAAGTGATCCCACTGCGAAAGCAGGCTGAAACAAACGCTATTTCAGAAACACTTGAATTTATCCGTGGAATTTCCGTGTTCAAACTTTTCCACATGGGTGGCCATAGCGTCAAAAATGTAAAGGACAGCTATCGTGAATATAGTAATACATCCTATGGGCTTGAAATCAAAGTTCTTCCGTGGAGTACCATTCTCCATTGCTGCCTGAAAATTGCGGTTGGTGCGATTTTAGTGTCAGTATCTTATCTGACTATTCAGGGAGACTTGGACATAGCTTCATCGGTTGTGATGATTGTTGCCAGTTTTCAGATTTTTGGGCCGCTGGAAACTTTGACTACTTCCATCAACAGCATCCGCACACTGGACGCAACCATAGACCGTATAGAGGAAATCAGCAATTTTCCAATGATTGACGAGGGCTGTCAGGATATAGTATTAAAGAATTTTGATATTGAATTTAATCATGTTTCGTTTTCTTATGATGGAGAAAACGAAGTAATTAAAGACGTTTCATTTACGATTCCCCAAAATACCATGACGGCGGTTGTTGGTTCTTCTGGTTCCGGCAAAACGACATTGGCTCGTTTAATCGCCCGTTTTTGGGATGTGCAGAAAGGGAGCATAAAAATTGGTGGAGTTGATGTAAAAGAGATCACCTGCGACAGCCTTTTGAAAAATATATCTATCGTTTTTCAAAATGTCTATTTGTTCAATGATACGATTGCCGCGAATATCCGATATGGAAAACCGGATGCGACACAAGCAGAAGTTGAGGCTGCGGCAAAAAAGGCTTGCTGTCACGACTTCATTATGGCACTGCCAGATGGATATGATACAGTTGTGGGCGAAAGCGGTTCGCATTTATCTGGCGGGGAAAAACAGCGTATTTCCATAGCAAGAGCAATTTTGAAAAATTCTCCCATTGTTCTGCTTGACGAAGCTACTTCAAGCATTGATCCCGACAATGAAGTTTTCATTCAGCAGGCAATTAACGAACTTGTGAAAGACAAGACCTTGATTGTGATTGCTCACCGTCTGACAACGATAAAAGACGCAAATCAGATCATTGTCATGGATGGCGGTTCGATTGCAGAAAAAGGCTCGCACAAACGACTGCTCGAAAGCAACGGCCAATATGCCCGCTTCTGGGAGATTGGGCAGAGAGCCGGTAAATGGAAATTAGTATCTTGATTTAGAAGGGGAGGTAACATCCTATGGTGAATATCCTGGTCATTGATTCCAGAGAGGGAGATGGGATTTTGAATGAAGTGATAGACTTTCTTTCCAGGCGGACATACTGCCAGGTTACACAATTATCCTCTGATTATAATATGAGTTCTGCCACAGATGTGTTGACTTTCCCTGGACTGGAAATCCGCTCAAAAGAGCAAATGGTCTACCGGGACGGTGGGCTCGTATCCATGAGCCATCACGAGTTTTTCACGCTACTCTACTTGGCACAGCATCCTGGCTGGGTATTCAGTAAAGAGCAGATATATGAAACCGTGTGGAAAAAGTCTGGTGGTGGAGGCGCAGCAGTTGTAAGTGTGGTAAGCCAGATCAGGCGGAAGATTGGAGATAAGTACATAAGGACCGTTGTTGGCAGTGGATACAAATTTGAAGCATAATAACTTTGGGGGCGGCTTATGCTGCCTTCTTTTTTCGGTAATATAGCAAGTGAAAGTGGGGATGGGTTTCCTAAAGTACTTTCCGTACACTTTTTTGTTAGGATTTTCAATATACTATCTGGCGGGAAAAACACTTGTTCAAAGATAACCAGTCACTTTGATCGTACAGGAAACGTATTACCTGCACTGCGCTGGTTGCTTCCTTCTTCAGTACTTGGGATAGAGGAACCTGCTTATGACTCTACCCTATCGTCTTGTACTGTGGCTAAAAGTTCTTTATTGATTTTCCCGTCTGCGAGAGTCTTTTCTACCCAAAGCTGCAGGGCGTCTACGGCGAGGG
>JAUNGB010000153.1 GCA_030524715.1 Eubacteriales bacterium
AAGGCAGGAACGACGCAAGGAGGGCATGCCTTCCGGCATGTTAAAAAATATGGAAAAGATGCAGATAAACCTAAAATGTAAGCCAAATGTACTGGAAATTTTTACCTATTTCATGTATCATAGTTTCACAGGAATATCAGGCGTAGTACGGCTTGGAATCAGCATTATGTTTATGGCTGTGGCATATGCGACTGCGGGGCAGGTAGAATGGTTTCTGACATTTCTTCTTATTGTAGTTGGGCTGCTGAATCCGGTAGTAACGCCGATATTTCTTTATGTGCGGGCAATTGCAATGGAAAAAAAGGAATCAACGATAGAGTACGGACTTGGAGAACAGGAAATCATGGTCAGTCAAAATGGTATCCGCCGCCGATTGCCATGGGCATCTTTTCCATTGATTGTTTGGGGCAGAAGAGAGCTTATCCTTTATGTGGACGGCACTCATGCCCTGTTGCTTCCACGGCGTCAGATGGAGGATAAGGAGTTGGAAATTCTGGAACTTTTGAAAAATCTTCCGGAAACCTGCCATATCCGTTCAAGGCGGAATTTACGGGCGAACAGGGGAAGAGACGTACCGCAGCGTTAATCTAAGAGTAAAGAGTGATGGATGATGGAAGAAGGAAAGACATTATTAAGTACCGCTTTGCAGAGTAAATCTGTAGTTGAAAGTGTCATTGACGTAATTGTTTCTTCAATAATAAGGGGGGAATTGAAGCCGGGTGATAAGCTGCCGACAGAAATGGAACTGTCCAGAGATTTAGGCGTCGCCAGAAATTCCATACGGGAAGCGATTAAAATTTTGGAAGCGTACGGCGTTATCTATATCAAAAGAGCCGGAGGTACTTTCGTATGTGAAAGTTATAATCAGAAGATGTTGGATCCGATGCTTTATGGAATTATTCTTCAGAAAGATACGTGGCAGAGTTTTATCAAACTCAGAACGGTTCTGGATATTGGCACTTTGTTTGTAGTGCTTCGTCAGGAGAATACGAAAGAGCATGTAGAACGGCTGAAAGAGACTGTCAGAAAAATGGAACTGGCTTGTGCGGCTGTGAATCCGTCGATTGACGAAATAATGGAATTGGACGAGCAGTTTCACAGTGAAATCGGAGCGGCGGCGGAAAATGAACAATTAGTTAATATTACGGATTACATAACAAGGATTACGATTCCTTCCCGTAAGAAGACAATCGAAAAAATCCTGCGGGTGGGAGACGGAGAGAATTTTATCCATCTTCATAATCAATTGATCAAGGTGATTGAAGAAAGACAGTTTGACCAGATCGAGCAGGCTGTTCTTGATCATTATATATATTGGAAAGAAAAATAACAGGATTGGGAGAACATATGAGAAAAGTTATTATTTCAGTTGCACCCGTAGCCGGATCTGATCCTCTGATACCGGAACAATTAGCAGAGGATGTTGCAAAATGTGCGGAGTATGGCGCATCCATGTGCCATCTTCACTGTAAAACAAGAGAAGGAAAGCTGACGCCGGATATAGGAAATCTGGTGCAGGCATTTGAGAAAATCCTGGAAAAGACGGATGTGGTGGTTCAGGCGTCCACAGGCGGAATTTCAGAGATGAATATAGAACAGCGGTGTTATCCATTGGAATACCAAAAGGTAGAGAGCGCTTCCCTGAATGGAGGCTCCACCAATTTGGGAGAGGCGGTTTACCGCAATTCTTTTGATGATATCCGTTATTGTGCCAGGGCATGTTATGACAGGCTGATAATCCCTGAAACAGAGGTATTTGATATCGGCATGATTCACAACGTAGAACTGGTACGGAAGGAAGTTCCTATGCGGACTCCTGTTATCTATAATCTGGTATTCGGGCATAAAGGCGGTATGCAGCCAACAATAGAGGCTCTTATGGCGTTCCGCTCCTTTGTTCCAAAGGATGCTCTATGGGGCATTACCCATTTTGGCAGGGATAACTGGACCTTCCTTGCTGCTGCTGTAGCCGCAGGCGCGTCGATTGTCCGCATCGGTTTTGAGGACAGCCGTTATCTTAAAGAGGGGATCATGGCAAATTACAACTACGAGGAAGTCAGATATCTTGCAGATCTGATCCATCAGATGGGCATGGAGACGGCAACCCCGAAGGAAACCCGTGAAATGATGGGAATACCTGAAAAAAGAAATACATAAAAGCTTAGATAAACCTGCCGTAAGGCAGGTTTATCTATTTGGGGGAAAATTATAAAAAACAACACGCTCTAGACCACAATTTGTGGGATTAATGCTTTCTTTTTTTCTGATATTGATGCATAATAGTTTTATCAGACAGGATTTGATATTGTGAAGTTATTGTAATTGTAAACAGCGGAATAATTTGTGAATCATCTATTGAATGGAGGCGGGAATTTTATGGGAAAGAAGATACAGAATAATAAGGCTGGGATAAGCGCCGCGCTGGATTATATTGAGTCCGAACTGGGGAAATATAAATTAAACCGACGTGATATTACGATGAACATGCTTACAGCGGAAGAGACGATTGTCTCTTTGATGGAGCATGCGCCGGAGAGTTCTGAAATTGATATTTCGTTTTCAAAATTTCTCGGGAATATAAATATGAATATAAGCGCTCCCGGCGAGTTATTCGATATTTCGGAAAGCAAGAGTATCACAGGCGATATGGAGCTTGACGGAATGGATGAGGATATGGAACACGCTATCAGGGGGATTGTCCTTCGGGCAAGGGGCGATTCGTTTCGATATAAAAACAAAATGCATCGCAATACCGTGCAGATTAAGGTAAAGCAGTCCGACAAGATGCAGTTATATCTTACATTGGGCGCATTATTTGCAGCGATACTGTTGGGAGTGATCTTCAGGGCCGCGCTGCCGCAGGCAGCGCAAAACAGCCTGAATACATATCTGCTTACTCCTGTGAAAGATATGTTTTTAAATGCGCTGAAAATGATCATTGCTCCGGTGGTATTCTTTTCCATTGTTTCCTGTATCTCACAGTTTGATAGTCTCAAAGAACTTGGAAAGATTGGCGCAAAGGTGATGGGAATGTACCTGCTTACGACAATAATTGCCATATTGGTGGGGCTTTTGGCTTTTTCCCTTATTAAGCCCGGGGATTCCTCCCTTGCCGCTTTAATAAGCGATGCCGCAGACTCCACAGTGGAGGCGGCTGGCTCCGCCAGTATTTCTATATTGGACACTATCGTAAATATTGTTCCGTCGAACTTTGTAAAGCCGTTCATAGAATCAGATATGCTGCAGATTATCTTTATGGCAGTAATTTGCGGCGCGGCGGTTGGAATGATCGGTGACTTTTCAAAGCCATTAAAGGACTTTTTTGAGGCCTGCAACCTGTTGTTTTTAAAGATCACGACGATCATTGTAAAGGTTATCCCGCTGGCAGTACTTTGTTCCATGACGTCTATGGTGATGACAACGGGAGTAGAGACGCTGTATTCCATTTTAAGCTTTTTCGGAACGTTTTTATTGGGAATGCTGATGATGTTAGGTGTGTATTGCCTGTTGGTGCTTTTGATTGCAAGGTTAAATCCAATTGTTTTTTTGAAAAAACATTCTCCGGCAATGCTGACGACCTTCAGCCTCTCGTCATCAAATGCAGCGATGCCCCTGAATATCGATTCATGTAAGAAGCTTGGAGTTCCGTCAAAGGTGTGCGCCTTTTCTATCCCTCTTGGCGCAACGGTAAACATGGATGGTTCTTGTGTTTATCTGATAGTTGCAGGCCTGTTCCTTGCAAAAGTATTTGGCGTTACGGTTGACGGCTCTGCAATGTTTTCCTTGATCTTTTCTGTATTTGTGCTATCGATTGGGGCGCCGGGAATCCCCGGAGCGGGACTTGTATGCCTGTCCGTATTGTTGGTACAGATGGGGGTACCTACCAGCGCCATAAGCCTTGTAATGGGAATCGATTCCATTATAAGCATGTTCAGGGCAGCCATGAATACAACCGGAGATGTGGCAGTATCGCTTATTGTAGCAAAAACAGAAAAGCTGTTGGATATCAAAACCTATAAGCAGGGTTAAGTCAGCGGCAGAATCAGAACGGTAAATTTTAATCGACAGATAAAACAGAGGGGCAATACTTTCGATCCCAAAATGAGCATAAAATACCCGGGTTTTTCCGGGCAAAAAGAAGGAGCCGGTTTCCCGGCTCCTTCTGCTGGAGCGTGTTTGAAAATTGACTTCTAACGTTTTATTTGAGCTTTCCCGTAAGCTCTTTCAGCCAGACATCGGCTTCGCTGCCCTTGGGTTTTGTAGTGTAAAAATAATCGGAAACCGTACAACCCGTAAATAGTGATTTTACAGTTTCGAGCGAAGAATCCCTGCCGTTTGCGCCGGCTGTTGCGAAAGGAATGACTTTTTTCCCCCTGATATCGCATTTCCTGATATACTCCTGCATGAAGTCGGGCATTGTTCCATACCACACAGGGAACCCCACAAATATTACATCATAGGGTGAAAAATCAGCTGCAGGTGTCGCAACCTTTGCTGTCTTCCTGCTTATTTTTTCTTTTCCGTTCCGCAGCACAGCAGAAAGATAACTTCCATATGCTTTCTCCGGCTCGACAAAAAACAAGTCCGAATGAAAAACGTCCTTGATCTTTTCGGCAATCGTTTTCGTCATCCCTGACCGTGAATAATAAATAACAGCAGATTTCATAATAGCGCATCCTTTCTTTGTATGAATTATATTATTTCGCTTCTATTCGGAAGTGCAGACAAGATGTCTTTTGCATGAGCCAGCATCTGGAGCAATCCGCTGAACGCACAGCCATCCGGATCAAAGTAATAATAATTCTTTGTCCCTTCCCGTCGTACCCTTAAGATTCCGGCATCCTTCAATATTTGAAGGTGATGGGAAACCGCAGGACGTGACAGATGCGTCCGCATTGTTATTTCTCCAACCCGAACCCCTTTGCACTGTCCCATTTGCATCATTTCCAATATCAAATGCTGCCTGTTCTCATCTCCCAAAGCAGCTAAAACCTTCTGGCAGTCTGCAAATTCATTTGCCAGACACCCAATTTTTTTATCTAAATTGTCCATTTGTCGACTCCTTCGTTTAAGCGTTTAATCCATTATACCACACCTCTCCGAAAAAGAAACATTGGTAAAGAAAATCGAGACGAATGAATGCAGCAGGGGAATCCGCAAGCCAGCTTTTGCTGTCCTTGCTTTTAGGGGTGTCCTGCAGATGGGCGTCATAGGAATTGCGATTGCAATGGTCAGCGACTGGGTCATCCGGGCGGAGAACGTAACATTTTTGATGAAAGATGGGCTAATTACATACGTGTGAATAGAAGTTCACAGAAAATTCACAGAAATTATTAGCACTCACTCTTGACGAGTGCTAATAAAAGTGCTATAACATAGATAGAACAAAGGAGAAGGAAAGAAAGGAACCAGAAAAGGGTTCCGGTTTCTTCCCAATCATCCCCAGTTCCAATTAACAAGATGTTTTTAATTAGGAAAAGGAGCGATGACTTATGATGACACCTAGTATTTTTGGAGAGAACTTATTTGACGATTTCTTTGATGACTTTTTTGATTTCCCGTTCTTTGACGATAAGGCGATGCGTAAAGCGGAACGGAAACTGTATGGACGCCATGCGGCGAATATGATGAAGACCGATGTGCAGGAACATGACGACCACTATGAGGTGGACATTGATCTGCCAGGCTTTAAGAAAGACGAACTTTCCCTGGAACTGAAAGATGGCTATTTGGTAATCAGCGCGGCGAAGGGGCTTGACAAGGACGA
>JAUNGB010000154.1 GCA_030524715.1 Eubacteriales bacterium
ATAAAAAAAGATTGTTTATCAGATGATGATTTTGAAGAGATTGCCGGTTTAGAGAAGTTATTGGGAAGCTGATGTGGTTGAACAGTTAAAAACGGATTTTCATAATAAATGCTATCTATGTGAGATGAAGGATCTTCAAGACCCGCAGATAGAACATCTGCTGCCACATAAAAATGGCAGATATCCCGAACGGAAATATGACTGGAATAATTTATTTTGGTCCTGTGCCCATTGTAACAGTATGAAAAATCAGGATAAATATGATGCAGGGATCATAGACTGCTGCCGCCAGGATCCGGAGGAACTAATTTTCTTCCGTTTGCGGGATAAGCAGGTGGAGATCACAACAACCGTATCGGGAAATGATAAAACCTCTGCATTAACAGCGGAACTGATCTATGAGATATTTAATAAGACCAATACTGGAATGCGTGTATATAAAAGCGCTGTACGCCTTAAGCTTTTAACAAAGGAAATGAATATCTTGTATGACAACCTGGAAGCGCTTAAAAAGAATCCTGATTCCAAGATAGTCCTGAGAAAACTTAAGGCATTATTAAGAAGGGAATCTTCATTTGCCGCTTTCAAAAGATGTTATGTCCGGGAAAATTTGAAGGAGTATCCTCAGTTGGCTGAATATGTTGCTCTTTAGCACTCTTTTATTAAGGTAGAAGTATCTTACGAAAATACTTCTACCTTAATTCAATTTACAAAGAAATTACAACACCTCGAATACCGTCTACACATTCGCGTGATTTTGTTTTGGGTTTAAAAAAATAGCATTTTTGCTGTATTCTACTGCATGTCTCAGGGAAGACAGCGATAATTTCAGCTTAATTCGTGAATTTTTTCCGGCAGCATCTGTACGGAATCTGCAAACAAATCGGCTCCGTCCAGTTCCCCTTGTTTTCCAAAACCATAACGGCATCCAATAAAGGGGCTGCCGCAGGCCCCGGCACATTCCAAATCGCTGTGTCTGTCACCGATGACAATATAAGAACCGGAAAAACGTTTCTGCACCTCTTTGATAATCGCGGTTTTTGGAGCAAAGCCAAAGGATTCACAATCATAAAAAGCAGAAAACCACCGCTCCATGGAAAATTCTTTCCAATTGGCTTTACGATAGGCAATTTTGCAGTTGCTCACAATGACCATAGTATATCCTTCTGATTTTAAGGTATCCAGAACCTGTGAGGCACCTGGATACCAGACTGCCTGATGAGCTGAAATCTGTTCTGTCATGGAACTGCCTACGCGCCTGCTGGCTGCCTCCTTAACTTCTCTGGGAAGCTCGGGCAAAAAAGAATTCCACATTTTTTGGCTGTTCATGCCAAGCCATCCTGCAATCTGCTTTGACGAAATTTCCTGCGCCGGAGCCAGACCTTCTTCTGTCAGCCACTGATAGCATTGGCGGAAAGCAGCTTCATAGATCACAATGGTATTATGAATCGTGCCGTCATAATCAAAGATCAGTGTTGGTTTCATGTTACATCAGCTCCATGAGGTTAACCATTTCGATAGCGGATAATGCACAGTCATAGCCCTTATTTCCTGCCTTACTTCCTGCACGGGCAATTGCCTGCTCAATATTTTCTGTTGTAATTACACCGAAAAGTACGGGAATCCCTGTACTCAGGCCGACCTGTGCCACTCCCTTGGAAACTTCATTGCATACATAATCATAATGTGTAGTATCTCCGCGGATAACAGCGCCAACGCAGATAATTGCATCATATTTTCCGGATTTTGCCATTTTTTGTGCAGCGATCGGAATTTCAAAAGCGCCGGGAACCCAGGCTGCTGTGATATTTTCTTCTTCCACACCGTGGCGTACAAGGCCGTCTACCGCACCGCCAAGAAGCTTGTTTACAATTATTTCATTGAATCTGGATGCGACAATCCCGACTTTCATCCCTTCTTTGGCTACAACTTTTCCCTCTAATAACTGAATCTGTTTCATCATTTTTTTCCTCCCTTGATTTCAGAGCTCAATATTCTTAAAAATATGCCCCATTTTTTCTTTTTTTGTCCTCATATAAATGATATCATGTTTCTGCGGCTTTATCTCAATAGGAACCCGCTCTGTAATTGTGATGCCAAAACCATCCAGTCCGTACACTTTGTCCGGATTATTTGTCAGAAGGCGGAGAGATTTTGCTCCTAAATCAGATAAAATCTGTGCACCTACCCAATATTCCCTTAAATCTGCATCAAAACCAAGCTTAATGTTGGCTTCTACAGTATCAAAGCCCTGCTCCTGGAGCTGGTAGGCTTTTAATTTATTGATCAGGCCAATGCCGCGGCCTTCCTGACGCATATAGAGAATGATGCCGCGGCCCTCTTTTTCCACCTGTTCCATTGCTTTCTGGAGCTGTTCTCCACAATCACAGCGGTAGGAACCAAAAGTATCTCCTGTAAGACATTCGGAATGGACACGGCAGAGAACGTCCTTTCCATCTCCAATATCTCCTTTTACCAGTGCAACATGATGTTCACCGGTAATATCATTCACATAACCGTATATCTGAAAGTCCCCATACCTGGTAGGCATTTGTGCAGACGCTTCTCTTATAACATGTTTTTCGTGAATACGGAGATAATTCTGAAGATCTTTGATAGTGATAAATTTCAGCCCGAATTTTCGGGCAAGCTTCCAGAGATTAGGCGTGCGCATCATCGTACCATCATCTTCCATAACTTCACAGCAAATGCCGCATTCTTTAAGGCCAGCCAAACGCATCAGGTCTGTGGTTGCCTCTGTATGACCATTGCGGGCCAGAACACCGCCTTTGCGGGAAACAAGAGGAAATACATGGCCGGGGCGGCGCAGGTCTTCGGGTTTGGTAGAATCTTCCGCACATTTCATAACCGTATAGGAACGTTCTGCGGCAGAGATTCCGGTGGTCGTATCCACATGGTCAATTGATACGGTAAAAGCCGTGCCATGATTGTCAGTGTTTTCTGCTACCATCTGGGGAAGTCCCAGTTTCCCGGCGATCTCTGCGCTCATAGGGGTGCAGATAAGACCTTTTGCGTGGCATGCCATGAAGTTAAGGTTCTGCTGGGTGGCAAATTCAGCAGCACATATCATATCCCCTTCATTTTCTCTGTCGGGGTCATCGGTAACCAGGATGATTTTGCCGGCACGCAAATCTTCCAGGGCCTCTTCGATGGTGTTGTATTGATTGTCCATAGTTGTTCTCCTTATATAATAAGTTTGTAATTACAGATATTCCTTCAGAAATTCCATGGTCATTCCGGAAGAAGAGTTTTGGGCTGGTTCCTTCTTTTCCAGACCGAGCAGTTTCTGTACATATTTTCCTACGACATCGTTTTCCAGATTTACCAGGTTCCCGGGCTTCTTCTTTAAAAGTGTTGTTTCGGTCCCCGTATGGGGAATGACGGATACCTGAAAATCTGTGTCGCTGACGGATGCTACTGTAAGGCTGATGCCGTCAATGCAGACGGAACCTTTTTCCACGATCAGTTGAAGGATTTCCCGGGATGTCCCGATCTCCACCCAGACTGCATTTTCTTCTTTTCGGTAAGAAGTAATCGTTCCGGTTCCGTCAATGTGTCCGGAAACAATATGTCCTCCGAAACGGCCGTCAACTGCCATCGCCCGTTCCAGATTTACCATTTCACCATTTGAAGACTGAGACAGGCTGCTTCGTCTGACAGTTTCTGCCATGATATCGGCTATGAATCCGTCTCGTTGGAGGGAAGTCACGGTAAGACAGATTCCGTTTACTGCAATACTGTCGCCAATTTTTGTTCCTTCCAGAATCTTTTTTGCCCGGATGGAAATCTGGCCGGAACTGCCTTTCATGGAAATACTTTTAATGATTCCAAGTTCTTCTATAATTCCTGTGAACATTTTGTCACCTCTTTTCAGTTAATAGATTTATTTTTGCTTAATAAGTTCCTCTTCAGTTAATAAACCCATTCTCGCTTAACATGTTCCTCTTCGGTTAATAAGCTCATTCTCAGTTCATAGATTCCTCTTTTGTTTCATATTCCAGAAGAAGGTCTTCACCAAGCTGACGTATTTTTGTAAGCTGCAGCGGAAGTGCTTCTGATGGAAACTCTATTCCGATACCGGAAACAGGAGTTTTGCTTTTTTCGCCTCCAAATAGTTTGGGAGCAATAAATACCATGATCTTTTTTACGATTCCAAGGCGGAGGGCGCTGTCATTCAATGTGCCGCCTCCTTCCAAAAGGATACTGTCTATTCCCTGTTCGCCTAAATATTTCATTAGCTGGTTTAAATCCACCTGACCATGAGCATCGGGACAGTATATTGTCCGGACACCGAGATTTGTAAGCTTCCGGATTTTCTGTGGGTTTTGTTCTGCATAAGCAAGAATTGTCTGATACTTCCTTGCTGTCCGGCAGATCTGGCTGTCTGAAGGGATTCTGAGATGACTGTCACAGATAATGCGGACAGGACTTTTCTTTCCCTCCAGACGGACATTGAGCATGGGGTCATCGGCTAAAACTGTTCCGATACCTGCCATGATTCCCATGTATTGATGCCGCAGCCGATGAACTTCTTCTCTGGCAGCCTGCCCGGTGATCCATTTAGAAGCTCCGGTTTTGGTAGCGATTTTTCCATCAGCTGTCATAGCGTATTTCATAACAACATATGGTGTTCCGGTGGTAATGTAATGAAAGAAAACAGGGTTTAAGCTGTCGCATTCCCCGCGCATAAAATCTTCTTCAACCTGTATGCCTGCCTGACGTAAAATAGCCGCCCCTTTTCCTGATACCTTAGGATTAGGGTCTCTGGAGCCTATAACAACTCTTGCAATTTTGTGTTCAAGTATGGCTTCGGTACAGGGCGGGGTTTTTCCATAATGGCAGCAGGGCTCCAAAGTGACATAGAGAACAGCGCCATCCGCCGGTTCTTTGAGAGAGGCAAATGCATTCCGTTCTGCGTGTAATCCGCCATATCTGGCGTGATACCCCTCGCCTATAATCCGGCCGTTTTTGACAATTACGGCCCCTACCAGAGGATTGGGATTTGTCCAACCGGTACCTTTTTTGGCTAATTCTATCGCTCTTGCCATATAATCTTTGTCTGTCATGGTAATCAATCCTTTCCTGAATCAGATGGCTGAACAGACGAGACACCTGAATAAGAATCTATTATCTCACAGGAAGCTAAGTGTACACATTGCCATATGTAATGCTTTCTTATGAGATAAAAATGCCCTGCAGAGAACTATCCGCAGAGCATTGATAATGAGTTTGCTATAGAAATAAAAAACTCTGAAACGATATTACGTCTCAGAGCTGATATAGCAATTGACAAATGGCTTTTTATCTTTACAAAGCCATTTTGTCTTACTTTATGGTTTCTTCTTTCATCCAGACTATACTGTCGGCCCCGGAATCTCACCGGATCATGCCTTTCGGCGCGCGGGCTTTACCGCCGGTAGGGACTTACACCCTGCCCCGAAGATTTCTATGCAGTTATTTGTAAAAGCAACTGATTTATAGATACGGTAAATATACTGTATGGATTGCATATGCTGTATAAACTAATATACTGACATTATATAACTTTTGTAAAAAGCATTTGGCAGTTACTTTTATTTGAATATATTATAACAAGATGTATAGGGGCTGTCAAGTATCGGTAACATGTTCTACAGGGAGATTTTTGGTTTCAGTTACTATTCACGGGAGGGGGGAAGGCATTTCCGCTTCAACTTTGCCAGAATTTTTAGCGTCTCTAAAAAGACCCTGGCAAAACAGTCAG
>JAUNGB010000155.1 GCA_030524715.1 Eubacteriales bacterium
TTTTTGCAAGTAATTCACAGAATATTCTGAAATCAACGTTTTTCAGGCAGTTTTTTTGGCTCGCCGGAAAATCTATATGTTTATCATACTAATTACCCTCATCTTTGTCAAACATATTTTCTAAAATTTCGCGCTTTTGCTGCAGCTATAAATTGTCAAAGTAAATGTAGCCCTATTTCCAATCTTAGCTGCATTCACTTTGTCATTCAACCCTTTTATTACAGCCTACTGACAGCCAAATTAATCTCATTCACCAACATAAAGCGAAATCAAACAAATTCTCCAAAAGCAGGAAGATTTGAGAAGACAAGTACATCATTGCACCTATCACCTCGATATTAATGCAGTGATGTACTTGAACGCAGCAAAGCGGAATGTGAATATCCGCTTTGCACCTTCTCAAATCTTCGTTTTAGCAAACTGCTATACGTATATTACTTTGCCAGCCATGCCTTCATTTTATCAAGGTCAGTAAAAATAGTCGTATTCTCACTTTGCTTTCCTGTTGCAATATTGGCCACATTCTTTCCGGCGGTGTCAAATACGTTAAATTGTATCGTCTGATATCTGCCATATACACTCCAAATTCCATTCGAATCCTTTGACATTGAGAACTTATTCAGGTAGCTGGAACTCATTGCGTCATATACAATCTTCCCCTTATTGGAAAGATAAGCTGACAGGGTAGCCGACGTAATGTTTTCTCCCTTAAATGCCATGGTGCAATACCAGTAACTTCCTGATTTCTTCATATATGCGCCGCATTTTTCAATGACCGCCCCGTCATTAAGCTGAATTCTGATCCCAAGCTCATCAATATCCTTTTTGGTATCGCTAGTTTTTGTCCTTGGGAACTTAAAATACATAGAGTATAACGGATGCGATGCCTTTTTTACTGTGATCGTACACTTTGCTGTTACTCCGTCCACAGTAGCGGATATAACAGTTTTGCCGACTTTCTTTCCCTTTACCACTCCGCTGCTGCTTACAGATGCAATTGAAGAATTACTGCTCTTCCAGGTTACCTTTTTACTGCTTCCCTTTACGGTAGCCTTAAGAAGCAATTTCTCTCCCACATACAGCGTTGATTTTGATTTGTTTAAAGTAAGCTTTGGTTTCACTGTGATCTTGCATGTAACAGATTTTCCATCTACTGTAGCCGTTATTGTAGCCGTTCCGGCTTTCTTTGCAGTAACTTTGCCCGATTGATTCACACTTGCCACTGATGAATCAGAGCTTTTCCATGAGGCGGTCTTTTTAGACCCATTGACCAAAGCATTTAACTGATAGGTACCTCCCACTGTAAGTGTAACAGAAGATTTGCTCATGGTGGTTTTTGTAATCACATCCGCGATATTATCAAAAACATCATCTAAATCGCTGGCATCCTGAATTACATAGTATTTATCTTTGGAAGCAAGATCTTTCATCAGTCTTTTACCAAATTTCAGATTATTTCCTTTAGAGTTATGGAAAAAGCCCAATGCGTAAATAAAATAGTTTTTCTTTTTCAATTGAGATGCTGTACTATAGGCAGCATTCGCATATTTATAGTCCTTATGGTCATTTGAACTATATCTCCCTGAATATGCATATCCTCCAATATTCGGTAAACCGTCTGAACATAAAATGACATTTTTCATTACCGTATTTCCGTTATCGGATACCCCTTTAAGCAGATTTCCGGCTAATGACAATGCCTGATTCATATTAGTACTTCCACCGGGATAGATAGAATTAATATATTTATCCAGAGTATTGTAATTGTTTGTAAAACTGCACAGAGTTTTTGAGGAACTATTCAAAGCGACGATTGCCACATAATTATATCCGTCTGTGGAAAGAACCCTCTGGCAAAAACGCTGCGCGGCCAGCTTCTGGCTTGTATTAGGGGCTCCTTTCATACTTCCGGATGCATCCAGAATCAGCACATTATAACGATAAGTGGAACTTACAGTTTTTTTCAGAACAGAAACCAGACATTCTACTGTTGTTCCATTTACCATAGCCGTGATCACGGCTGAACCTGCCGCTTTTCCTGTCACCAGTCCCGTACTGTCTACTGTCGCCACAGAAGTATTCGAACTTCCCCATGAAGCATTCACCACAGAACCATTCATTGTAACCTGTAATTGATACGTTGCACCGGAAACAATTGTCATACTTTCCTTATTGATCTTCACCTCGGAAGCGGCTGATACCGGTGTAATACCGCACAATATCAGCACCATCGCCATAACCATTGCCAGCAGACGTACTTTCAGATTCCTTTTACCCATAACTCTCTCCCTCCTTATTCAGTTAGCCCGTGTATTCTGATCATGAGCTGTCCGGCAGCGAAAAATGCTCCTTATTGCTCTGATTACGGTACAGGATCATTATACCATACTCCCTCTTAGAGGCGCAATAAAATCAAGCCAATATGCGCTGCCAAACGAATATTGTTCCGAATATTAATCAGAATATTAATCCACGTCCTTCGTCTCATCCGCGATATATTCAAAGAAATCAAAATCCGCATAATGCTGGTGCTTCACCCGGTCTGCACAGGTGATTCCCACCATGGTTCCGGTAAATTCTCCGTATTTGCAGTACTCGTCGGAGAATTTTGTGGTATCGAACATACGCCCGATCTTTTTATAGTTCTCATTATCGTAACTCCACTCAAACCATGCTTTTCTGCCTTCCAGATAGAGCCTCAGGTATATCGGCTTATCCTCTACGGGGATTCTTGTGTTAAGAAATTCCGTCTTTTCACCGTTTTCCAGATGGATGATGGAGAGCGCGCTCTGCCCCAGGGTCTCGCTGTAATATTTTCTCAGATTAATATAGTTCATATTGTCATAGTACAGGATCAGTCCGGCGCTGTGCTGATGCACCTCCGGGACAAATTCCATCTTCGTTGTGATCCGCGCATACACGCTGGTCAGCTTACGCGCCAGAATACTTACCCTGTTCAGAGAGGTCCTGGACTCCTGTCCCCGGATTCTTACATATCCCGGTCTTGCCTTTACATCTGCAAATCTCTGGGGCATGATACGGGGCGCATAATAGTAATTTCCCAGTTCTTCCCCGTCAAAATCGTCAAAATCAGGAATCCGCGGCATGGGCGATTCAGGAAGGGAGCTTTCCGGAACCTCCAGCTTGGCCAAGTTGCTTCCGTCCGCCATGCGAAGCCACCCGTCCTCCGTCCACATCATCTTCTGGATAGCGGTTTCTCTTCCAAGGGTACACCGAAGCTCCGGCACAAAGGGTCTGGAACAGAGATGAACCAGATAAACCTCTCCTGTGGGAAGCTCCACATAGCTTCCGTGCCCTGATTTCTGGAGGATGGATTCTGGATTGTAATATTTCGGCTTCAGATGATCCGGGTCCTGACGTTCATAGGACTCTCCCGGCACACTTGTCACAATGGGATTTTTCGGATCTCTTTCATAGGATCCCCATACGTTTTTGGAACGTCCCATGGTTACGCAATGGTTGTAGCCGGTACCTCCTTCTGCACACATGATGTAATAATATTCGCCTCTTTTGGTGAGATGGGGCGCTTCAATGCAGCCCCGGTCTGTACCGCCTCTCCACATTCTCTTTGGATAGCCCACAATCTCCTTTTTCTCCGGAGAATATTCCACCATACAAATCGCTCCCGGCTTTTCGTAGCCCTCCCGCGTTTCCCACTCCAATGAAACTACATATTTTTTGCCGTTGCTGTCATGGAAAATAGAAGCGTCAAACCCGGAAGAATGTAAATATACCGGTTCGCTCCACGGCCCCCTGATATCCTTTGCCGTAATCAGATAATTGTCCACATCAAAATATCGTGCATTCATGGAATTCATGATTCCATACACCACATAAAACAGTTCTTCTTCCTCGCAGTAGGTCAGGCACGGCGCCCAGATTCCCTTTGCGCTTGGAAGTTTTTTCAGATCCACCTCCTGGTCGTCTGTCAGAACATGGGTATATAATTCCCAGTTTTTTAAATCCCTGGAATGATACACGGGAATCCCCGGAAACCATTCAAAGGTAGACACCGCCACATAATAATCCTCCCCTTTTCTGCAGATACAGGGATCCGGATTAAAGCCCGGAAAAATCGGGTTTTTAATCATTGCATTTTCCTCCTCTTTTCCATTATCGCTGTCTTCTTCTTTTTAATATCATTTTGAGCTATCTTCTTTTTAAATTCATTTTAGGTTTTCTTTTTTAATGATTTTGTTCCACTTTTCTTCCGATATGCCTCATTCACCGCAAAGCCGGCTTTTTCTCTTACTTTCCGCTGTTTTCTGCCGGAAACCAGCCGAAATCCACACATCTGCCAAGATCCCAGCTATCCCAGCCGATCCAGCCCTTATCGTTTACCGTATCCGTCAAAAGCTTATAGCTCCAGTAAAAATATCCGCATCCTTTATTCCAGGCGTCCAACTGCGCCTTCGCCACTGTACGGTAAATTTTTCTTTTTTCTCCGGCATCCAGTTGTTCCGTCAGGCTTCCTTCCACACCGTTCAGAACACTTTGACCGCCTTTTGTATCACAACCGCAGGCAAGAGAATTAAAGAGGCACCATTCTCCGCAGATAACCGGAAAATACTTCTGCATTTCTTCAATATCCTTTTCATAGTGTTCTTTGATATAGTTCTGGTATCCTTCCAGAGTCTGTTCGCAGCCGCTGGCCTCCGCCATCATCAGATACTGATGAGTGTCAAGTACTACATTCACATATTTTTCTTCCTGCATAAAGTCCTTCCATGCAAGAAGTTCAAACCCGTCATGAATGACCACATATTTATCCTCCGGCATGAACCTGCGGATCCTGTCATATGCCCTGCAGTAAAACTCTCTTAAAAATTCAAGGGTATTCGGCCCGGAACCTTCCGCCAGTTCTTTGTCCGCCGCAGGATAACGGTTGGGAACGTCCATCAGCTTCCAGGCATTTTCCGTGATTGGCTCATTCAGTACTTCAATGCCCCAGAGTCCTGCTCTTTCGCCGTAGCGCTTTGCAAGTCTTTCCAGAACAGAAAGGACAAATTCCACTTCCTCCGGATACTTTGACCATTTACATACGCCGCATATGCCCCCGTTGTCAAAGCCATTCTGTCCCAAAGGCGCCGTATGAAGATCAATCAAAATCTGAAGCCCGTATTTCTCCGCCCAGTTAAATGCCTTATCCAGTTCTTTCACACAGCCGATAAACGGTTCCCTGTCCCCAAAGATGAAGTACGGCACCGGAATACGGACCGCCTCCATCCCCATTGCCTTTATTGTCACAAAATCCCGCTCCGTAATATATTCGGAACGATGGATGCTGATTCTTGCTTCGTAGACCTCCCGCGAAAGCTGCCGTGGAAGATAATATTCATCTTCTGCGGTTGTCCCCTCAAATAATGCCGGACTCATCCATTTCTCCAGAACCAGCCAGTTGCCTAAATTTACTCCTTTTACCCTCATTGCCCTTCTCCTTTATCATATTCTTATTATATTCCGTTTGCCGGATTTCATATGTCCTCTATATGTCTTCTTCAGTTCCTTAAATCCCTCACTCATGAGGGGCGCTGGACAGATTGATCCTGCGCAAAACGCTTTTTAGATATAGAAAGTCTGGACGACTTTCCTATATCATAAAAAAACCGGAAACCTATACTATAAGGTTTCCGGTTCTGCCAGAAAGCGTGTGTTAGAGGATTCGAACCCCCGACCTTTTGGTCCGTAGCCAAACGCTCTATCCAGC
>JAUNGB010000156.1 GCA_030524715.1 Eubacteriales bacterium
ATACACGATGAAGCAGTAAGTAGAACTCGTGAGAGTCTACATTATCTCGATGTGAGTATATTTAAACACGTTTTGAGTGGCAGAACATGAATGAGCAGGAAAGTATTAGTAGTAGACGACGAGAAGCTGATCGTAAAGGGAATCCGTTTCAGTCTTGAGCAGGACGGAATGCAGGTGGACTGTGCCTATGACGGTGAGGAAGCAGTAGAGAAGGCAAAAGAAAAAAAATACGATATCATTCTTCTGGATCTGATGCTTCCGAAGATGGACGGACTTGAGGTCTGCCAGCAGATCCGTGAATTTTCCAATGTGCCCATCGTCATGCTGACTGCTAAGGGAGAGGACATGGATAAGATTCTGGGACTGGAATACGGCGCGGACGACTATATCACCAAGCCGTTTAACATCCTTGAGGTAAAAGCACGCATTAAGGCGATCATGCGCCGGGCCGGTTCCGACCGTGAAGAAAAGGAAAAAGCCAAGACCATTGAGACAGGAGATCTGAAGCTGGACTGCGAAAGCCGCCGTGTGTTCATTGCAGGAAAAGAGATCAACCTTACCGCCAAGGAATTTGACGTACTGGAGCTTCTTGTATTTAATCCCAACAAGGTTTACAGCCGGGAGAACCTGCTGAACATTGTCTGGGGCTATGAATATCCGGGGGATGTGCGTACTGTGGACGTGCATATCCGAAGACTTCGTGAGAAAATTGAGGCAAATCCCAGTGAGCCGAAATACGTACACACCAAATGGGGTGTGGGTTATTATTTCCAGGCATAAGCCATGAAGAAGAAAACGAACTTTTTCAGAAGCCTGCGTTTTCGTATCCTGATCATCCTGATCATTCTGGGAATTGTGCCGAGTGTCATTGCAACGGAAATGGTGATCCGCAATTATGAAAGCCGCGCCTTTGCCGTACGGGTGGAGAATATCCGCACCCAGTGTGACATTTTATGCAACCTGTTAATTAAAGAGAATTATCTGAATGACTCCAGCTCGCAGGCTGTTAACAGCAAGCTGGAGTTATTGTCTAATATGTATAACGGACGGATTCTTCTGGTAGACAGGGATTTCAGGGTAGTAAAGGATACGTATCATGTAGACGAGGGCAGGATTTTGCTGTCTCCTGAGATTATCCGCTGTTTTAAGAGCGGGGAGGGAACCGGATACACGGAAAGAAATCATATGCTGGAGCTTGCGGTTCCCATAAAAAGCCCGGATGTAAACCAGCTTCAGGGGGCCATGCTGGTAAGCGCGTCTTTAAATGAGGTAGAGGTCACTGTCGATGAGCTGGAGCAGAAGGGAATTTTGATCGTAGGAATTATCGTGGCCATGTCTATTCTGCTGGGATATATTCTTTCTACGATCCTGGTGCAGCCTTTTGCACGGATCACCAAGTCCATTGAGGCTTTGACGGACGGCTACCAGAATGAAGAAATCTCCGTGCCGGATTATACGGAAACAGAACTGATCACAGAGGCTTTTAACCGGATGCTGGCAAGAATGAAGGTTTTGGATGAATCCCGTCAGGAATTCGTGTCCAACGTCTCCCATGAATTGAAGACCCCCATGACCTCTATGAAGGTGCTGGCGGATTCCCTGGTAGGGCAGCAGGGGGTTCCGGAGGAACTGTATCAGGAATTTATGAGAGATATAACGGCGGAGATCGACAGGGAGAATAAGATCATCACAGATCTGCTTACCCTTGTAAAAATGGACAAAAAGGCGGCTGACCTGAACATCGTCCATATGGATATCAACCAGCTTCTGGAGGATATCCTGAAGCGCCTTCGGCCTATTGCGGACAAGAGAAATATTGACCTGATCCTGGACTGCTTCCGTCCGGTGGAGGCGGATGTGGACGAGGTCAAGTTTACTTCCGCGATCAGCAATCTGGTAGAAAACGGTATCAAATACAATGTAGATGACGGATGGGTGCGGGTATCTCTGGATGCGGACCACAAGTATTTTTATGTAACTGTGGCGGATTCCGGCATGGGCATCCCGGAGGATTCCATCGACAGGATTTTCGAGAGATTCTATCGTGTGGATAAATCCCATTCCAAAGAGATCGGAGGAACCGGACTGGGCCTTTCCATCACCAGAAGCTCCATTGCCATGCACCACGGAGCCATTAAGGTGTTCAGCAGGGAAGGCGAGGGAACGACGTTTTCCGTCCGGATCCCGTTATCATATATTCCGTAGGAGGTGCCTGGTGAAGAAATTTTTATGTATTCTGCTTTCTGTGTGCCTTTTGGGCATTTCGTTGTCAGGGTGTCAGATCGAGGTGGAGGAAGCGCGGACAGAAACAGCCAAGGGCTACAGCTATTATTACTTGGATGATGAAGAGACGGAGCTCCTGAAAGAGGATTACAGCCCGGAAGCGGAGACCGCAGATTTTATGATCCCGTATCTTCTGCAGCGTTATGGGGATAAATCCGGAGGGGAGGATAGCATTAATCTTCTGCCTCAGGAGGTATCCATTGATTCCCATGAGATTGACGGAGCGGTTCTGGTTCTGGATTTTAACGGGCAATACAGCAAAATGAGCAGGGCAAAAGAGATTCTGGTCCGTGCCGGGCTTGTGAGGACGTTTCTCCAGGTTCCGGGGATTCAGTCTGTGAGATTTACCGTCAATGGCAGTCCGCTGCAGGATTCCAGAAATAACAATATCGGGGATATGAATGCGAATACCTTTGTTGATTTTTCCGGCGAGGATATGGATTCCTACAGCTATGGTGTTTTTACCCTGTATTTTACGGATAAATCAGGTGAAAAGCTTGTGGAAGAACAGAGAAAGGTCTACTACAGGCGAAATCTTCCAAAGGAGCGAGTTGTCCTTGAGCAGCTTGCCAAGGGACCGATGGTGAAGGGAAATTATCCTACGATCCCAGAGGGAACTACAGCGCTGAGCGTTACTACGGCGGACCGTATCTGTTATATTAATCTGGGAAGCGGATTTCTGGAGCACCTGTCAGGGGTTTCTGATGAGGTTTCCGTTTATTCTGTGGTAAATTCCCTGCTTGCCGCCTGTGAAGCCGATAGAGTGCAGATCGCCGTGGACGGCAGGACGGACGGTTCTTTTGGAGAAAACCTGCCGTACTACAAATTTTATGAAAAAAACGAGGGGCTGGTACAGGCGTCCTCGGAGGAATAAAAGAGTATAAAAGAATATAAAAGAATATAAAGGAGTGTTTATGGGAAGAAGGCCAATGTGTCTTGTCTGCCTGCTCCTGATGGCAGCCATGTGCTTTGCTGACTGGCTCGGGGTACCCCTGATACGGGGCAACCCTCTGCCGGATTCAGTGCAGAGCATGATTGCTGCTCATCCGGAGGCCGTCGTCTGCGGGGAGGCGGTACGGTGTGCAGACACTGAATTTTCCCTGTCTGTCTATCTGGAGGATGTCTGTATCCTCGCTCAGTCTGATAAAATTTCCATTCAAAATGTGAGAGTGTTTTTAAAAGAAAAAGAAGAAGTTCCCCCGGGAACCTTCCTTGTGCTGTCCGGAAAGCTGGAGAGAGTGGCGGCGCCACGGAATCCGGGAGAATTTGACAGCCAGCAGTATTATGCCTGTCAGCATATCTATTATTTTTTAAAGGATGCAGTAATTGAAAAAAGATCTGAGGGCTATTCCCGCTACGGCAGGTTTCTTGCGGATATGCGGGAACGGTTTACGGCAATCCTGGAGGCGGCTGCAGGGGAGGATGCTCCTGTATTTGAAGCGATGATCCTGGGAGAGAAAAGCAGCCTTGAGGCAGAGACAAAGCTTCGTTACCAGATGGCCGGAATTATCCATATTCTGGCTATTTCGGGACTTCACATCAGCCTTCTGGGAGCGGGCCTGTTCAATCTTATGAAAAAGGCAGGATTGGGGATTGGGCTTTCCGGATTTCTTTCTCTGGCGGTGATGCTGCAGTATGGAATGATGACGGGAGGAAGCGTTTCTACTATGCGTGCGGTTTGTATGTTCCTGCTTTCGGTGGCTGCAAAAATGCTGGGGAGAATTTATGACAGTATGACGGCGCTGGCTGTTTCTGCAATTCTGCTCCTTATGGAGTCTCCGGCGTATCTTTACAGCAGCAGCTTTCTTTTATCCTTTGGGGCTGTTCTGGGAATCGGTGTGACGGGACCGGTGCTGTGCAGGATTTTTCATATCAATAACAAGCGGGCGGAGGGATTTGTACTCTCTCTGGCAGTACAACTGACGACCCTTCCGGTAGTCCTGATGAACTATGGGGAGGTGTCGGTGGCCGGAGTGTTTTTGAATCTGGCTGTGCTTCCCACTGTGGGGGCAGTACTGGTAAGCGGTATCTGTGGACTTACGGTAGGGATAGGAAGTATTGCTGTGGCAAGGCTTATGCTGCTGCCGGGAAGAGGGCTGCTGATGCTGTATGAAGAGCTCTGCCGGGCAGCCGGAAGGCTGCCGTTTTGTACATGGATTCCGGGAGCGCCGTCTATGGGGCAGACGGCGGGATATTATCTGGCGTTGGGGGCAGGCCTTGCGGTCGGCTGGTATTTAAACGCAGATAAGCATCCCGCCGCTTCAGGTGTGCAGAGCACTAAACGGCGGGTATGGGGGGATGCCTCAAAAGCAAAGGACAGGTCGGTGGAGTCGACAGCTTTGAAAGCGGACAAGACATGTACAACCGGGACAAGAAAGGGAAAGAAGAAAGAGAAAGTAAAAAGAAAAACAGAAAGAAGAATGGCGGCGGTTGTCTGCAGTCTTGGGATATGTCTCGGCATTTTTATCCTGAGCTTCCGTCCGCCTGGAAAGCTTACCATTACCTGTCTGGATGTGGGACAGGGAGACGCGATTGTTCTGGAAACGCCTCGGGGGCAGCATTTCCTTGCGGACTGCGGCAGCAGCAATAAAAAAGGCGTGGGACAGTACCAGCTTTTACCCTTCCTGAAAAATCAGGGGATTTCTTATCTGGACGCGATTCTTGTTTCCCACACGGATACGGATCATATCAGCGGAATAAAGGAGCTTCTGGAATACATGGGGGAAGGACTGACTACCGTTCGGGCGGGCAGCCTGGTGCTTCCGGACTGGCATGAGCCTTCTGAGGCATACGGGGAGTTGACGGCTCTTGCCCATGCGGCGGGTGTTTCTGTGGCGCGGGTTTCACAGGGGGATTCCATAAAAGCGGACGGTGCGCAGCCGGGCGCAGAGAAGCAGACAGCAATACGGAATGGGGACGTCCGCCTTACTTTTTTGGCGCCCCAAGAGGGAAGCTCCGGAAAGGATGTCAATGAGGAAGGAATGGTCTTTGAAATATCCTATGGGGAGTTCCGGGGGCTTTTTACCGGGGATATCGGAGAGGACACGGAGAAAAAGCTGCTTTCTCAGGGCTGCCTGGCCGATATTGATTTTCTGAAGGTAGGGCACCACGGCTCCCGCTATTCATCCTCTGCTGTGTTCCTGGATAAAATCCGCCCGGAAATCGGAGTGATTTCCTGTTCCTCATCCAATAATTACGGACATCCCTCTGGGGAAGCCGTTGAACGGCTGGAAGCGGCGGGCTGCCATCTGGAATACACCATGAAAAACGGTGCGATCATGGTCAGAACGGACGGAAAAAGCCTGACCGTGGAGAGGTTTTTACCTTAGATTTCAAATACACTCGGGGACAGCAGGTTGTAATCCGGGGGAAAATCCGTTATACTATAGGAAAAGATTTCGGGAAAGGAAAGCTTTCATGAAAGGAAAGT
>JAUNGB010000157.1 GCA_030524715.1 Eubacteriales bacterium
TATAACGTACAAAACGGAGGTTGTCTATTTTTGTCAACAAAATTTGAAACACGCCCTTTTTTCAAACGGCGTGCGTTATCTGAACGCATATTTGTCAATAAAAGAAAAAGAACTTTTCCCATCCCCAAAGGGGTTTTATGAAAATAAAGAGATCACAGAAGGGAAAAAAGAGATTGAAAATGTGGTGATCGACGGAAGGTTTTCCGAGGGGAATAAAAGAGCCGGCCTTGGGCGATACAGCTATATTGAGGATGAAACAATTTACTATTATGGGGTTGAGACAAATTCTGATCTGAAAATCAAGATAAATCTTGAAAATACCAGTGAAAAAAGAAATGTTTTCCGAAATGAATATATCATGCCGGGACATACCTTTGTTGGATATATTGCGGTGGACGATCCGGATATCTTAGAAAAAATAAAAAACCTTTTTGCAAATGAACTGTATCTTGGAAACGCCCGCTCATCCGGCCTTGGAAGATGCGAAGTGATCAAATGTGAGGAAACTGCAGAACTCCCCTATGTGCAATATGCTGTAGATGGAGATATGTCCGGCGCTTGCTATATGCTGCTGCTTTCTAATACTGCCATGCGGGGAGAATATGGAGAAAATGCGGGACTGAATATTCCTGTCCTTCAGAAAAAAATGGACGTTGCAAATTTGAGGATCGCTCATTGCTCTACCAGTACAGTTTCCGTAAGCGGATATAACCGTACATTAAAAGGCCGGACGCCTTCTGTTTATGCATATGAGATGGGAAGTGTATTCAAATTTGAGTTTGACGGAGTATTTACCGCGGATAAGGCGCGAAGCCTGATGGACAAAGGGATCGGCGTCAATAAAAATGAAGGCTTTGGCCGGATACTTTTTTTGAAGGACTATGAAAAGGTTACATATAAGACGGCTGGCGACAGAGGAATAGCAGCGATTACGGAAGGCGGGAAAGAGGAAGAAGATACTGAGATAATAAAAATGATTGCGGGAAATTATTATCGGAAGATATTAAGAAAAGCCATGATCCAGTACGTTGTGAATAATCCCCTTAAAAAAGCAGGGATCAATAACAGCCAGGTAGGCGCGGTCGAGAGCCTGATTTCTTCTAATAAGTATCATCCGGCTCAGGCGAAGAATGTTCTGGAAGCGTATTTCGCCCATGCTAATGAAAAGGAAGACAACACAAGAGTCCAGCAAACCAGAGCAAGTATTAAGGGATTTGGAAAAACCGTTTTGGATATTTTAAATATTCCGCTTGCAGATACGCTGAAAGCCGGACTTTCAGAAGAACAGAAAAATGCGCTGAAAACAACTGTCTTCGGATATGATACAAAGACACTTTTGATGGATGAAGAACTGAAGCTGAAGCTGGAACTGTTATTGATGCTGATTCGTTATGACAATAAGAAGGGGGTTAGATAATGGCTGGCTTAATATACGATAAAATTTTGAGATATCAGGTTACGGTACAGTGCAATGGACCTCTTAGAATCGGGAATGCAGTTGGAAGTAAAGAAGAAGTATTGATTCATCCGGTGGATCATAAACCTTTTGTGCAGGCTTCTTCCATTGCCGGCGCTTTAAAAAACTATTACAGAAGCCTTCCGGAAACCAATGCGGATGCTCTGTTTGGTTCAGCAGCGGATGAAGATGAGAGCAGAGTAAAGATCAGCGACGGTATTTTTCTGGATAACGAAAAGTTCCCTCTGAAATTGGAACTGCGTCCGCATGTGAAGATCAATCGTCTGACAGGAAGCGTTGATGCGGCGAAAGTTCAGGGAACCAATGAGAAGGCCGGACAAAAATTCAACATCGAATATATTGGCACAGGTTCTGCTTTTACATTTACTTTCGACGTTTATGAAATAGCAAAGAACGATTTGAAAACAGAAGTTAATAAGATTTTTGCAGGCCTTAGAGACGGCGCCGTTCAGTTTGGCGGCAAAAAAAGCAGCGGCGCGGGCAATGTCAGCCTGACAGAACTAAAATATAAAGCTTTTGACCTTAAAAATGCAGGAGAACGTAAATCCTGGATCGATATCGAAGATAGAGAACCGGATTATGAGGATTACATAGCCAGACTGCCGAAGGATAATGTTTCTTCCTATTTATATAGGGTTGTTGTCAGCGGAAAGACAGAGGGCAGCGTTCAGGTAAAAGGCATAGCGGTTTCTGACTTTGGCAAAAACGCGCCTGACAGCGAAAATATAAAAAATGCAAAAGAAGAATACATTATTCCGGGAAGCTCCTTTAAGGGGACTGTCCGAAGCCAGATGGAAAAAATTGCGGAATATATGGGCGCTCAGACAGTGATCGAGGATACTTTTGGCGTAAGCGGAAAGAAAAATACGGATGGCAGGGCGGGAAATATTATTTTCTATGACACGATCATCGGGGATAAAAAAGTAAACGAAGAGATGGCGATCGCCCATCGAATCCACATTGATAAATTTACCGGAGGCGTATTTAATAAGGGTCTGTTCAGTGAAAAAAATGCCGTTGGCAAAGTAGAGTTTATGATCGATATCAAAGACAGGAATAACCCGGATGCCACACTGGGAATCCTGCTTTTGGCCATGCGGGATATGGCAATTGGCATGATGTCCGTGGGGAATGGCTTCAGTACGGGCAAAGGTATGATCGCTGTAGAAAATATAAGCATAGAAAAGGGCGGAGATGCCGCAAAGGCTGTACTGAATTTCAAGGATGGAAAAAAGATAGATGATCCCGGGAATCTAATATCCTCAGCCCTTAGCGCTTTGAAAGGGGGCGTCAGTAAATGATAAAAGATTGCCTGAAACAAAAATCCTTTGAAGAAGCAAAACAGCTTCTTGTAGATTACCGTTATGCGCTGCTCTATATGATCAGCGAAGTGGTTTTAACAGAAACAGATATGCTTGCTGAAATAAACTGGGAAGAATGCAAAGAAGCATATTTTTTTGACAGCAAGGGTCAGCTTCATATCTTTGAAGAAGAGGAAGAAGAGAAATTTGCAGCCATAGAGTTTTTGCCGGATAAGCTGAATTTTGTGGAACATAAATACTCGCTTGCAGCAAAGTTCGGAGGAATTGGAAAAGCAGTTATCGTAAGAGAGTATCTGGATATTGATGAAGACGGACAAACTTATGTTGCATATACTGCACTTTATGACATTCGATAAGGGAGGAAACGTATGGATGACCTTGATTTAAGCGAACTTCAGGGATGGGGAAATATTCTTGGTAAGAAATCCGAGGAAAATAAAGGAACTAAAAAGACGTATGGAAACAAGAAATCCAGTGAAAGCGGAAATAATGGAAATAAGCAGTCAGGTAAAACCGGCAATCATGAAAACAAACAATTTAACGGGGGTGGAAATAAGTACTCCAACAGGAATGTAAATAAGCAATCCAGCGGGAATATAAATAAACGCTCCAATAGAAATGCAAACAACAGAGATGTTTCCTCCTATGTAGGCGCTCCGTATAATTTTGTACCCTTTTCTAAAAAGGTGGTTCCCGTAAGTGATAAGGATATGCTGGTAAGAGGAATCATTGACGATGAACTGCTTTCCGGAGAGATTACGTATTCTGTCAAAGCTGAAACACCGATCTTTATTGATGATGGCAGAGACAATCATGAATTTTACAGAAATGTATATGATGAATATGCGATACCGGGGAGTACGGTACGGGGATTATTCAGGGCACATGCACAGATTCTTGGGGTATCCGGTTTTAATGAGGATATTGAAGACTACAGATTGATGTATCGTAAAGTCGGTGCCAGATCAGATGATCCTGACAGAGACCGTTATAATGAGGTATTGGGAAACCGTCAGGTTCTTATTCAGCAGAAGCCGATAAGCGTGCTGAAACATGTAAGGGGCGGATACATTAAAAATGAGGGCGGAAAATATTATCTTTACCCGACAGGGGTAAAACAGATATGTTCAGCCATGGGTGAAATGAACTATTATGTTTTAAGTGAAAGACATATTCAGGCGCGCGGAGATGACCCCGGATTTGCTTATTTTAAGAAACATAAAGAAATTTTACAGCATGATCTGTCAAAGGAATTCAAAAAAGAATGGGACAGAAGCGGCAGACTACACTATAAAGGAACACCAAACCCCGATTATGTCCAGAGATATTATAAAGTATCATATGAAGTGAAAAATCTCAGGAACATAGTAGCTGTTGGCGAGCCAGGTAAATATAAAAAAGAAGGATATCTGGTATTTACTGGAAAGATGAATGAGAAAAAGGCGATTTATATTATTCCTGAAATGGTGGAAGAAGGGCGCATTCAGATTCCGGAAGCAGATGTAAAAGCATATTTAATTGACTTCAAAAAGAAAGAAACCACGTTAAGGACTTTTGGCGGTGCAGACAAATTTGCTCTTCCAAAAGAAGGGCAGACCAGACCTGTATTTTATATTGAACTGGAAGGGCGGCTTTATTTTGGATATACGCCGCGCTTAAGGCTTTTCTATGATCATACGATTAAAGAAGGCTATAAGCAGGAAAATGCAGATGGATTTGATATGGTAAAATCGATGTTTGGCTGTACCGGAGACAAAGAAAGCTTTAAATCAAAAGTATCTTTTTCTGATGCGGTTTTACAGACTGGAAATCCAAAGAAGGAGGAAGGAGCCAAGGTTGTTTTAGGGGAGCCAAAGCCAAGCAGTTACAGGGATTATCTTGAGCAATCCAAAGGGAAAGATATCGTTACCTATAATCATGATTTTACTTTGCGCGGTGTGAAACAATACTGGTTAAGAGATGCTATTGTGCAAGGCGGCGATATTAAAAATAAGAATGTGGGATCCGAAATAAATGCTCTGAGCGCAGGTAATATTTTCCATGGTAAGATTCGTTTCCAGAACCTGACGAAAGAGGAACTGGGGCTTCTCCTGTGGTGTGTCAGGCTGGAGAAAAATTCTCAGGTAAATATCGGTAAAGCAAAGGCTTATGGATATGGAAGATGCAGTATATCGGATGTCTCTTTACAGATCTTAAATCATAAGAAAGCGTATGGGCTTAGTGCCGCACTGGATTTAAGTCCATTTGATAAGGCTGATGTAAACGAATATATCAATACCTATCAAAAGGCGATGTCTGAAAAGCTTCATAGAGATATAACGGCAACGGAGCCTGTAAAGACCTTTTTTATGATGAAAGATGCGACCATTATGCCTGATGCCGATAGAATCAGGTATATGTCCATAGACGCTAAAGAATATCAGAAGCGTGGCAAAAATTCTTTGCAAAAGCCCGGCGAATTAGTAAAACGTAACCGGTCAGAAACATAACAGTTTGCTAAAAATAAAGATTTGAGAGGGTGTAAAGCGGGCAGTCGTATTCCGCCCTGCTGCGTTCAAGTACGTCGTTGCACTAATATTGAAGCAATCAGTGCAATGATGTACTTGTTTAGAAAATATGTTGACAAAAATGAGGGTAATTAGTATGATAAACATATAGATTTCACGGCGAGCCAAAAAAACTGCCTGAAAAACGCTGATTTCAGAATATTCTGTGAATTACTTACAAAAACGGGTCTGGAAACCCGCATAAACACTGGGGTTGCGGAGGGGTACCGTAGAAATGAGAAGAAGCCCGCTGAGGGCATTGACACCAGGGTTGTTTCACGAAGAAAAATTTAAATTGTTAAACAGCGCATTTTTACGAG
>JAUNGB010000053.1 GCA_030524715.1 Eubacteriales bacterium
ATACCAATTTCCTTCAGAATATCATTGGTACTTGTGGCATCATAACCTTTTTCGCTAAACAATCTTCCTGCAACATCCAGTATTTCGTTTTTGCGTTCTTCTGCTTCTTTTACTATACGCATCTGTAACACGCTCCCAATACATTTCGGAACCGACAAGTTGTCGGTTATTATTCTATCATGAAGCTTATTCATTGTCAAGCATTCAAGACTCGCTCGCGAGTCTTGGTGCGGGATTCGGGTCAGCTATGCTGACATAATTCCAAACCGAATCCCTGCACATCCTCGCGGAGCGTATATCAGATGGGGGATTGACTCCCGCCACTGATACGAGTTTGTTACTCCGCGCCTATAGAGGCGGAAGTCATCTCACATCTGATATACAACTCTCCACAATTGCTCAATAAGGTTAAAAAAGGCGCCCTGTCAGGACACCAGAAAATTTTAACTTTAATCAGCAAGAAGCCCCTCTTTCTCAGACAGATAAATTAATATTCAGAACTAAGCAGAAAATCTGCTATGTGCATTGTCTTAATGCCCTCATAGTTTCCGCCCGCAAATTCATCTGTTGTAAGAACATATTTGGGATAATTATCGTGTATTTGCAGCAGACGGTCATACTCCCGTTTTTCCGTTTTTTCGGAACGGATTTCCTGCGTGACCTGAACATAGATTTTTTCGTTCCGTCTTACCGCCACAAAATCAATCTCTCCGTCGCTGGTTTTACCAATATTGACGGCATATCCCCGGCGGCAAAGCTCTAAATATACGATATTTTCAAGGCTTGAAGCTACGGTATCAGCGTTATAGCCGAGAACGCTGTATCGCAGGGAAACATCTGCAAGGTAAAATTTTTCCTGTGTTTTCAGGATTTCCTTCCCCTGCAAATCATATCGGGAACACCGGTGAAGCAGATACGCCTTTTCCAGTTTTTCTAAATAGCTGTAAACTGTTTCGTTATCAAGCGATCTTCGTTCTGATTTCAGATAATCCGAAATCGACTTTGCGGAAAAGGTGTTTCCTACATTGTTAAAGGCGTATTTGACCACTCGCTCCAACTGGTCGATTTTTCTGATCTGATTGCGTTTTACAATGTCTGAAAAAATCGTTGAATTGTATATATCCCTGACAATCGTATAGATTTCGTCCTGAGAATACGCCTGTAAATGAGTTGCAGGAAAGCCTCCCAAACGGACATAGTTTTTAAGCTCTGCTTCTGGACTTTCCACAGCAGCATACTTTTCCTTAAACATCAGGTATTCACCGAAAGACAAAGTGAAAATCCGAAAGGAAACATATCTTCCGGTAAGATAAGTCGATATTTCAGAGGACATCATTCGGGAGTTGGAACCCGTTATATATATGTCAACATCAAAATCTGACGCCAATGAATTTACAACCTTTTCCCAACCCTTGATTTCCTGAACTTCGTCAAGAAACAAGTAAGTTTTGCCGTCAGGCGAAAGCCTTTCTTTTAGCTGGGCGTACATTTGTTTCGCCGTCATATCTTCATATTCCATAGAATCGTAACGGCAGCTTATAATACGATTTTCAGGGATATTGTGCTCCGTTTTCAGCTTTTCCATAATCATTTTGAGTATTGTAGATTTTCCGCAGCGGCGAACTCCTGTAAGTATCTTCACAAACGGCGTGTTCACATAAGCCATTATCTTATCTACATACATAGGTCTGTAAATCATGATAACCACCTCCATCTGTAAAGTATTATATTCAAAAATCACAAAAAAATCAATCGATTTTACGGTTTAAAACCGCAAAACTTTTCTTAATGCTGATTTATTACGGATTTATTTTTTTCCAGGAGTTACGCACTCTCGTCCGGTTTGGCTAATTCGCAAAGTATCCTTATTTCACAGGTTATTATTTTCCATATCTATATTGTAATACGTTCATGTTTACAATTTCTTTTTTCTTCGTTCTCCGTTTCCACGTCCCACACGGTTTCTTGAAATCCTGCGGCATGGTTCATCAAATGGATCAGGGTGATATCGGCGTGATGACCAGATACAGAACGGTCAAAATTGCAAAGAACCCTATATCTGCATCCAGAAATACATAAAGGATATTAAAAAAGGTGCCCTGTCAGGACACCAGAAAATAAAAAGAAGGAGGTGCCGGATCATTGATCCGGCGATGAAAAAGAAAAAATTATTTATGTAAAAGGGCTGTTCCCCTGTCTGATTATTAATATACATGCATTCCATGAAGAAACTGTGATTGAAATTTGAAAAATCTGTGAAAGGATGCAGCAAATAATCAGTTCTCCTGTTTTCTTTAGAGGTTTTCCATTTTCTTATCATACTGCGGATTGGTCCCGAACTCACTTTTATACATTTGCAAAATCTTTTATCTCTCGGATAAAAATCTTCTTTATTCTCCGCTTACCCGAAGCTCCGCGTCATACCCGCCTTCTTTTCTCAGAAGAAGAACAAGCTCTCCGCCGTGGGCGCGGGCGATCTGGCTGGTAAGGCGAAGTCCCATATTCCTCCCTTCTTCCGTGTCCCAGCGCTTCAGCGCCTCCGCGATTTCTTCCGGAATCCCCGGACCTGTATCAGCGACACGATACCGTACCTGAACGCCCTCCGTATAAAGAGAAATCATCACCCGCACGCCCTTCCCGTTGTGCCGGATGCTGTTTCCGATCAGATTGCGCAGTGCTCTTTTCAGCAGTCCCTCATCCGCCATGATAACGGCCTGTTCCGCAGTTCGGGGGATACGGATCTCTATTTCATACTCCTGATCCAGTCCCTCGTTGTATAAATCTGCTACGCATTCCCTCAAAAGTCCCGCCGGATGTATGCGCTTTTTCCGTAAGGGCTGCGCGCTGTAAGCCAGCTTTGACGTCAGATTCAGATCTTCGATCAACTGCCGGATCACCAGACACTGCCTGCGAATCGCCGTGGAAAGTTCTCTCTGCTCCCCGGGCAGGCTGTCTGCCTTTTCTGATGTAAGTCCTTTCGCACCGCCTTCCGAAATTCGGTCGGCATATCCGATGATCAGCGCCAGAGGCGTCCGGATATCATGGGAAACGCCGGAAATCCACTCTGTCCGCGCACGATCCCGCTGCCGCAGTTTTTTTTGCTGCTGTTCCAGAATCCTCGAGGTCTGATTCAGTTTTTCGGCAAGCTCTCCTGCCACCCCTTTTTCCCGCAGGCAGACCGGCTCTCCGGCAGACAGCTTCTCGATGCCTGCCGCAACCGGCTGCAGGGAACGATAAAACCGGAACCCGTAGCACAGCGCAAACAGCGCAACGACCAGCAGATTCACACAGATCAGTATGCGAATATACACAAATATATTCTGAATAAAGGAGGTCGGATATTCAAGGCTGAACTTACTGGAGCTGCCCTCAGGCGCTCCGAATACCAGAAGAAGCTCTTCGGCGGACCAGACCCGCACCGGGTAGTCGTCCAGATACCATCTCGAAAAAGAAGCCACGTCGATGAGAGAATATTGTTTTTTCAAAGCTTCCGGGAGGTCACGCTCCCAGACAATTTCACCTTCCCCTGACAGGGCCATCGCCCAGATAAATTCGCAGTCGTCCAAAAGCGCGTTTCCCTCTTCCGACAATGTATATCCTCCGCCGCCTTCCTCCCGGATAAGCTGCTTTCCTACGGCATCCATCCATTCCCGGAGAACCATTCCCGAACGGGTTGTCCCTGCTGTATTTGATTCCCGGACCGTATCGAACATAAAATATCCCAAAACAAGAAAATTGCAGCACAGAATTACAAGCATGATTCCTCCCGCAGTCAGGGAATAACGGCGGATAATTCTAAATAAGCTCTTCATAAACGCTCCTTTTCCAGACGATATCCCAGGGATCTCACTGTCAAAAGCCATTGGGGATGGGACGGATCGTCTTCCAGCTTTTCCCGGAGATGCCGGATATGAACCATCAGCGTGTTTTCGTATCCGTAATAGGAATCTCCCCAGGCGGCGGCGCACAGGGCGTCAAAGGTTACGATATTTCCCCTGTTAGCGGCCAGCTTTTCCAGAAGCGCCAGCTCTTTGGCTGTGAGCATCACGTCCTTTTCCCCTCCGGCCACTAATGCGTTGTCCAGAAAGACTGTGCGCGAACCGAGCCGTACGGTACGTTCCCTTGCGGCAACGTTCCCGGAGGCTTTCAGGGTCCGTTTTAAAATCGCGCCACCCGCAGCACCAGCTCTTCAGGCAAAAACGGCTTTGTCACATAATCGTCCGCCCCCAATCCCAGTCCGAACAGGCGGTCATTGTCCTGATCTTTTGCGGACAAAAACAGAATCGGCGCCTCTTCCTCCTTCCGCATTCTGCGAAAAAGTGAGAATCCGTCCCCGTCCGGCAGCATAATATCCAGAATCACCAGCCGGGGCTTTTCTTTCATAAAGACTTCCATGGCTTCCCTGACCGTTCCGGCCGTACATACATGGAGATAACCGCTTCGTTCCAGCATTCCCTTCACCATCTCCGCCAGTTCTCTCTGATCGTCTACGATCAAAATCGTACATTCGTAAATTGTCATCCTCTTCCTCCGCGTCTTCTTTTATTCCAAAGCGTCTTTTATTATAAAGCTCCTTCTATATATAAAGATCCTTCTATTATAAAGATTCTTCTCTGCTTTTTCCATTCTTTCGGAAAAATTTAAGGTAAAAATAAGGCTGGGTTAAGACACAGATAATGTCCGTGCGGTACACTTCTTTTTGTAAACAGCAAAATGCTTCAGAAGAAAGGAGATTCTCTCATGAAATATGTGATACTCACCGACTCGCTTACCAAGCTTTACCGGAAAAAGCCCGCCGTAGACCATTTGGATCTGAAGGTTCCGGAGGGCAGTATCTACGGATTTTTAGGACCCAACGGAGCGGGAAAATCCACCACCATGAAAATGCTGCTGGGTCTTGTCCATCCCTCAGACGGGTTTATCCAGATCCTCGGAAAGGAAGTAAATGAAAAGAACCGGCTGGCGATTTTAAAGGATACCGGCTCACTCATTGAATCTCCCGCTTATTACGGACACTTAAGCGGCAGAGAAAATTTACAGATCATCTGTACCTTAAAGCAGGCGCCGGAACAAGAAATTGACCGGGTGCTCCGGATTGTCCGCATGGAAAACCAACAAAACAAAAAGGTCCGTCAGTATTCTCTGGGCATGAAGCAGCGTCTCGGGCTTGCCGCTTCCCTGATCGGAAATCCTAAAATCCTCCTTCTCGACGAGCCTACCAACGGTCTGGATCCCTCCGGAATCCAGGAAATGCGGGAGCTGATCTGCACCCTGCCGAAGGAATACGGCATCACCGTCCTGATTTCCAGTCACCTTCTCAGCGAAATCGACCAGATGGCAACCCATGTGGGAATCATCGACCGGGGACAGTTGATTTTTCAGGACAGTCTGTCCGCACTGCACGAACACAGCCGCCTTGGCCTGCTTTTAAAAACCGACAACGACACGGTGGCCTTTGAACTTCTGCAGCATTCCGGATTTTCTGTTATGCGCAAGAACGGGCGGATTTTCCTGAAAACCTCCGATGACGACGCCACGATCCGCGCTATACGGACGCTTGTACTGGCAAACGTGGGCATTCTCCGTCTCTTTGAACAGCAGATGAGCCTGGAAGAAATCTTCCTTCATCTCACGGGAAGGCAGGTGAGCCTATGAATACCGCAAATACAAAAAAAATATCCGCGCCCGGTCTGCTCCGTCAGATGAAAGCCGAAAAGCAAAAGCTTTCCGGACGGCATATGCTGCTGATTCCGCTGAGCTTTCTCTTTTTCCTGTTCGTCTATTCCTGGTGGTATCTGGGAAACGCAAAACCGGAAGAGCTTGCCAACGGATACCTGATGTCCGTTTACCAGCTTACCTTCCTGAACGAAATATTAGTACCTCTGATGGTTACGGTTCTGGCCAGCCGGATCTGCGACATGGAAATCAAAGGAGATACGCTCAAGCTGCTCTATACCCTGCAGCCCCGAAAGACGCTGTATCGCTGCAAATATCTGACCGGACTGTTTTATCTGCTGATTTTTTCTGCAGGAGAGTGTCTTTTGATGCTCTTCATGGGAAAGGTGTTTCATTTTGGCGCGGCTCCTCTGCTTAGGCAGTTTGTATATTTTTTTATTTCCACCTTTGCAGTCAGCAGCGCGCTTCTGGCCTTCCAGCAGATGCTGTCCATGCTGTCCTCCAATCAGGTGCTTCCCCTTGCGGCGGGCATTGCCGGATCTTTTCTTGGACTTTTCTCCATCTTTTTTCCGCCTGCCGTCACAAAACTGGTGCTTTGGGGATATTACAGTGTCCTGTGCACGGTCCGGTCGGACTGGGATAAAAACACGAGGATTTCGTATTTCTTTGAGAGGGACTTTTCCCTGTCTGTGTTCGCTGTCGTACTGATCGTCTGCGCGGCTCTTTATCTGGCCGGACAGACTCTGCTTGCCAAAAAGGAGGTCTGATTTATGCTGCTTCGCTGTATTCATGCAGAAACCATCAAGCTGCGCCGCTCAATGATTTTTGCAATCTGTATCCTGATTCCCATCATCCCGGCCATTATGGGAACGTTTAATTATCTCCAGAATCTCGAAATTTTACAGAGCGAATGGTACTCTCTCTGGACACAGTTCACCCTGTTTTATGCCAGCCTTTTTTTCGCGCCGCTGATCGGTATTTACTGCTCCTACCTGTGGCGCATGGAGCATTTAAACCGAAACTGGAATATGCTGATGTCCGCCCCGGTATCTGTTTCCAGTATGTATCTGGGAAAGCTTGCGGTGATTCTTCGGGTCACAGTGGTGACTCAGATGTGGGTGGGGATTCTCTTTTTTCTCTGCGGCAAGCTTGCGGGACTGCCCGGCGTTTTCACGCCGCGGATTCTGTTCTGGCTTTTCCGGGGCGCCCTTGCAGCCGTCGCCATCGGAGCTCTGCAGCTTCTTCTCTCCATGGTCATCCGCAGCTTTTCTGTTCCCATCGCTGTTTCATTGGTGGGAAGCGTGGCCGGCCTTATGCTGTCCAATCAGGGGCTCGGCCTGTATTTTCCTTATTCTCTGATGCTCATGGGAATGAACGCCAATAAAAGCACGGACGCCCTCTCCGGCAGCGGGCTTTCCTTTTTGGTTTCCGTATGCTTCTTCTTTTTCTTTTTTTACGGCGTCGCTATCTATATTTTAAAGCGCCGGGATGTGCGTGCATAAACGCACGTCCCGGCGCACGGCAAACATCCAGTTGTACCTTTTTCTTTTCCCCTGCTTTTTGCTGTCAGTTTCTCAAGTACGATATTATTTTCTCAAACAAGGATTTCCAGTAAGTCCCTGAATTTGTTTAATGTATAAGTTGCTTTTCCAGACCTTACAGCATCGCCTATAGCTGCGGTCTGCATGCCGCCTGCAATGCCCGCAGTAATTCCTGCATCAGCATCTTCCACAACAAGACATTTTTGCGGCTCTTTTCCCAAGAACCGGGCAGCCTTTTGGAATACCTCCGGGTCAGGCTTAGATTTTGTAATGTTAGTACCATCAGAAATCTTGTCGAAAGCATCCATAAGACCCACCCTTTCCAAAATAAATCTCGCATTTTTGCTGGAAGAGCCAAGGGCAATACCGTATCCACGCCTGCGGATTTCTGCAAGGGTCTCCCTTACATCATCCTCCACGTCTGCAGGAGTCATGGTTTTTAACAGTTCTCTATATGCTTCATTTTTCTCTTCTGCAAGTTCTTCCTTTCTTTCTCTGGAAAGAGGCTCCCCTTCGTATTCCTCCAGAATAATTTCAAGGCTATCCATACGGCTGACACCCCTTAAACGGTTATTAATTTCCTCATCAAAATAAATTTCAAGCTTATCCGCTATCTTTTTCCATGCCTGAAAATGAAATTTATCCGTAAAAACAATCACACCATCCAAATCAAAAATAACCGCTTCCAAATTTTTCATAATTTGTACCTTTCCTTTCTAAATATAGCCCAACTATATGCCTTTTTCTCACTCAGGAATTTGAGGAAAATGCTTCACACTTTCCGATTTTTGTGATAAAATTATTTTTTGTAAAGAAGACATCAGGAGGGTATTATTCATGTTTTCATTTGATTTTCACTCGCTAAAAACGCGCATACTTTTGCTTCTTTTTATTTTGGAACTGACATTTGCTTCCCTCATTGCATACGACAATTATTCGGCTTTATCCGTAATTCAGAAACGTATTTACGTCAATACCCACAATACCCTGATTATGTATCAGAAACAGTTGGACAACCGTATAAAGCAGACAGAAACTTACCTGTATACTCTTGCCATTAACGACAATAACATTCAGGATCTTATCTATATGGAAGAAGAAAATACTGACTGGTATAAGGCTCTCTATCATCTAAAAACAAACATGTTATCCAGCCTTCCCATATATACGGTAAACGGTATCTTCTGCTATTTTCCGTCCCATGACTGCTATTCTCCAGTTACCACGGATCCTCAGGCCTATAAGATACGGGATAAACTTCTGCCAAAGATTCAGAATGAGACTGTCAATCTCTCAGACTGGCATGTTGTAGAATCTGACAAACAGTATTTTTTATGCCGTATCGTTCATCTTAACGACATTTACATAGGCGCCTGGATCAGTATGGAGCAGTTGATTTCTTCACTCACAGACGACGCAGAGTTTTCTTCCAGACTTCATATTTCTTCATCAACTGAGACTGTGATTCTGGATGGTGAAGAGCCCTATACCCTCACACTCTCTCCAAGAAGGGGTTATGTATATACCACTCTGGATGATACGGAGATGCTCCTGGTATCCCAGCCGCTTTTGAACAGCCCCTTTATCCTGCAGATGTTTGTTCCCACATCAGAATTTCATGCAGACAACCATACATTAATCAGTGTCATTGTCTTTGTTTTTACGGGAGTCCTTCTTTTCTGGCTTTTAGCAGTTCTGCTTGTAAACCGATGGGTTTTAAAACCCATGAGCCTTTTAACAAACGCAATCCGTCAACTTCGCACCGGAGATTTTGACGTCCGGCTGCCTGTTACCTGTGGCATCCCGTCAGAGTTTCACATTGCCTATACTGCCTTTAATGATATGGTCGCACAAATTAAAAATCTTACAATTGACGTATACGAGAGGAAATTACAGAAACAACGTCTGGAAGCCCTGTATCTAAAACAGCAGATTTCCCCTCACTTTTTAATCAACTGCTTAAATACGGCCTATCAGCTCACAACGCCAAATCGACTGGAGCTTGCAAGACGTATGTTAAAAACCTTTAGCCGACATTTGCGTTATACCCTGTCCTCAGGCTCTACGGTTTCTCTTGGCGAGGAAATAACCTTCGTAAACAACTACCTGGAACTTTCTAATATTCGGTATCCAGACAGGGTACGGCTTTTTACTCAATGTCCTGATGAATTGTATTCCGCTACTGCCATCCCGCTGCTATTGCTGAATTTTATAGAGAATACCATCAAATACGAAGTTTCCATGGACAGGCTTTTGGAAGTTCACATATCTGCTGAAGCTTTTGTTAGAGAGAACGATCAGGTGATGCACTTATGCATCTGGGACAATGGCAGAGGTTTCTCCCCAGATATGTTGAAAAGGCTTGAAAACCCGAAAGAATATGCCATGACTGAAAATGAACACATTGGCATTGCCAATGTAATCCTACGTGCACAGCATATTTATCCATATAGCCATTTTTCTTTCCACAACCGTCCTGATGCAGGCGCGCAGATTGATATTATAATTTCTCTGCTGCCATACCAGCCCAACACTCCATAAATGAATTTTTACCAGGAGGATTTTTATGAATTTACTGATTGTTGATGACGAATATTACAATGTAGAAAATATCCGGGATATTATTTCCCAAATGAGACCGGAATTTGACAACATCTTCTGCGCTTATAACCTTCATCATGCCCTGGACTATTTTTCCAAATATGATATCTCTATTATGATCTGCGATATCGAAATGCCGGGAGGCAGCGGCCTTGACCTTCTGGAGCAGATACGAAATATGGGCAATGAAACTATTTGTATCTTTCTCACTGCCTTTGCAAAGTTTGAGTATATTTCTACAGCAATGAAGCTTTCCAGTAATGACTACCTGCTGAAGCCCGTTGATGATGATGAATTATTATCTGCCGTAGACAAAGCAATCCTTAAGTTTCATCGTAATCGACAGGATTCCATCAATACCCGGCATGCCCAATACTGGAAGGAAAGTGAACTTTACCTTACGGAAATCTTCTGGCAGGATCTTCTCTCCGGTTCTATCAATTCTTCTGAATCGGATATCAGTAATGAACTTAACTTCCGTAAGCTGAATACAGACCTTCTTTCTGTCTCTTATTATCTCCTGCTGATTGAAGGTCACCCTGATAGACAGACTCTTTTAAATCACAGCCTGTATGAATTTATTCTTAAAAATATTGTGAGGGAATACTTTTATCATGAAGACGAGCTTCCAGTGGTTGTCCGCCTTACCAGGGATTTTTATCTTCTCCCTTTGCCGAATGATGCTGCAAGAACCCGTGATGAGATTATCAGCCTATGCCACAGGGCATTCGACTGCTTTGTTTCTCATTTTCCCAATAATTTTAACTTTTACGTTTCCGCAACGCCTTGCAGAATGACTGAATCAGAGCGCTGCTCCAGGGAGCTTTTATCAGCAACAGAAAAAAATGTTTCTCTGGAAAATCATGTATTTGATCTCTCACTGCCGATTTTTTCCAATTATAATATAAAGGAGCATCCCATACCGCTGGAGCAATGGGGTATTCTTCTATCCCAGGGAAAAACAGAACGACTCTGTGAAGACTCTCAATGGTATTTAAAGACCCTTTTTCATTCCGGGCATGTTACGCGGGAATCTCTTACTGCCTTCTATTACGGATTTCTGCAAATGCTGCTTAATCAGCTCCAAAAGGAACAGCAACCTGAATCCTTGCAGTTGTTTTACGGTAATCTGGCTTACTGCTCTGTCAACCAGATATGTTCCTCCATCCACTCTCTAAATCAGTGGATTCCGGAAATCCTTAATATTTATACAATCTGCAGCACTCGTAAAGAAAACCCGGACTCTGTGGTAAACACTGTAATTTCCTATATCCAAAACCACCTGGATGAGGATATGAACCGAAATACTCTGGCAGCCACAGTATTCTTAAACCCGGATTATCTGTCCCATATTTTCAAGAAAGAAACAGGGCAGTCTCTCATCAACTTTATTATCAATGAACGTATTGCCAAATCGAAACAGCTTCTGTCAGAAACGAACTTAAGCATCCGGGATATTGCCATTACCTGCGGTTTTCAGAATATTTCCTACTTTTCCAGACAATTCAAAAAGTCTGTAGGAATGACCCCAAGAGAATTTCGGGGCTGACTTTTAAAAGCCAGCCCCGAAATTCTATCAGACAGTCAGCCCTTCACGCCTCCAAGAGTAATTCCTTTCACAAAATTCTTCTGAATAAACGGATATATAATAATAATCGGCAAAATGCCTATGGCAGCCATGGCCATACGTACCGTACTGGATGGAATCTGCGCCAGCCCTTCCCCTGCATTGGAAATATTAGTTGCATTCTGTGTAAGCATTTGGATACCCTGCATTAAACGGTTCAGCAGGTTCTGGATACTATATAAATCTGTTCTTTTTACCAGATAAATATAGCCATTGTTCCAGTCATTCCAGTAACCGATTCCATAAAACATGGCAACTGTGGTAATAATAGGTTTGGAAAGGGGAACTGCAATATTCCACATAGTACGGAACTCACTTGCGCCGTCAATCTGCGCAGCCTCAATGATTTCCCCCGGCACCCCTGTAACAAAATAGCTCTTCATCATCAGCACATTAAATGCATTCATCATAAGGTTGGGAACAAGAATACCCAAAAAAGTATCTTTTATATGAAAGACAGTCGTATAATTAATATATGTAGGGACAAGTCCGCCATTAAAAAGCATGGTGAAAAACACCAAAAAAGTAAGCACTCCACGCCCCGGTAATTTGGGTTTTGACAATCCGTATGCCAATCCTATAGTAATCAAAACAGCTAATATTGTTCCGATCACCGTTACCGCAATAGAAATTCCGTAAGCCTTCAAAATAGTAGCGCTATTGGAACTGAAAATCCACTCATATGCATAAGCGCTCCATTTTTCAGGAAAAAAGGAATAACCATTTTTCACAAGTGCATCATTATCCGTAAATGATGAGATTACCATCAGCAATATAGGAATGATTGCAATCACTGATAATATCATCATAAAAGCATGACCGATACCTGAGTAAATTCTTTCCTCTCTCGTTTTCATATTCTGACGCCTCCTATATCAATGCACTGTCTTTATCGATCTTACGTACTACCAGATTTGCCACAAGAACCAGAATAAATCCTACAACAGACTGGTAAACGCCTGCAGCAGCGGACATAGATATATTCCCCATCTGTAGAAGTCCTCTGTATACGTAAGTATCAATAGTATTGGTTGTGGAATATAGCGCTCCTTGGTTCATCGGAACCTGATAAAACAGTCCGAAATCAGAATAAAAAATTCTTCCTACTGCCATCAAAGTCAGCATAATGATTGTTGGACGCAGAAGCGGCAATGTAATACATTTAATCTGCTGCCACTTTGTAGCACCGTCAATTTTTGCAGATTCATACAAAGATTTATCAAATCCCATCAAAGTGGCAAGATAAATAATACAGTTGTACCCTACGCTTTTCCATGCACTGACAAACACAAGAATAAACGGCCAATATTTGGGTTCTGCGTACCAGTTTACGGTTGCCGCTCCCAATGGTTTTAAGATAGTATTATTGATAAATCCGTTTTCCACACTGAAAAACGCATAAACAAGATAACCAATAATAACGGAAGAAATCAAGTTTGGCAGCAGGATCGCGCTTTGGTAAAACTTCTTGATCGCTCCGGTAAGCTCACTGAGCACAATTGCCACAACAATAGCCATTACCGTATTTACCACAATAAATGCCAGATTATAGAGAATAGTGTTTCTGGTAATCACCCATGCATCACTTGTAGTAAATAAATACTCAAAATTCTTTAAGCCTACCCAGGGACTTCCATAAATTCCCTTTGCGGCCTGGAACTTTTTAAATGCGATCATCAATCCGGGCAGCGGCATATAGTTATTAATAAACAAATATATTAGCCCGGGAAGCATCATAATATAAATGGGGATATATCTTTTAAAATACTGAAATGTCATTTTCTTTTTACCTGACATAGACGTTGCATCTCCCTCCAAAATTATTTTTTAAGGCTGCCGCTTTTTCTTCGGCAGCCTTTCTTGCTATGTTCTATTTCGTTTCGCTCCATTCCTCAAACTGTTTTGTCTTTTCTTCGATAATTTTTTCCAGCCCGGCATTTTTCATCTTCTCGACCATTTCCGGCACTGCTTCTTCCGGATTTAGGAAACCAAATTCCACACTAACGGAATATTCGCTGTAAACATTTGCTACCGCCGTCATTTCATTAGATACGTTAGTAGAATCAAAGGAAAAGCCGCTTGCAAGCGATTTTACAGCATTATCATTAAACTCCTGCATCTTCTTCCACACATCAGGATCGTCCCCTTCCCATACATAAGTCAGAAACTGGTTGGGCATCATCCAACCCATAGAATGATTCCAACCGGATGTAGATGCGTCAAGGCCTTCCGGATAATTAATCTGTCCGTTCTCCTGTACAACATAATGTTCTCCTTCAATTCCCCAGCCAAGAAGGTTTGCAAGATCCGCATTAATATAGAATTCATTCAAAAGAGTCATTGCCGCCTCTGCATCTGCAGTAGAGATTGGAATACACCAGGGGTATGCAGACACGGATGTAGAAGAAATATAGTCATTCCCGGTCTGAAAAACAGTAACATCCCGTCCGCAAAGGCCGGATTCCTGCGCTTTGATTCCTGGTTTTCCGCCTGTGGGATAACTGATAAGCCTTCCTGCTTTTACAAGGTCACCCACTGCTGTAGAATCAGTTGCTGCATCCTTGCCAATATAACCTGCCTGGTTAAACTCATAAATCATTTTGCAATAATCCATATAAGTGTCACTTTCGTACAGGTCTACCACATCTGTATTCTGCCCTTCATCAAGAAGAACCCCAAAGGCATTTCCCCCAAGAGGATCATAGTTCATAAACTGGGAAGATGAGCCTGCCGTAGGACGGAATGTTTCTTTATCCGGATATTTTTCATGCAGTTCTGCAAGAAGTTCTTTCATCTCATCCAGTGTAATCTTATGGATTTCTTCATCTCCGTCTACTTCGTAACCAATACCGTCCAGGTATTCTGTTGCCACAACTAAGCAACCATGCCCTGCTGCAATATCTCTATTATTCGGCAGACCATAAAGCACACCGCCGTAACGGCATGCATCAATCATTTCCATTCCCATAGTATCAATAATTCCCTGTCCGTAATTCTTCAGAAGATCATCTTCCTCCAGATCCATAAAATAGCCTTGCTGCACTCCTGTAGAATATGCAAATCCTGTACAGGCAAGAATATCCACCTGTTCTCCTCCGGAAAGCGCCAGGGTTACACTCTGGTTGTAGGAGCCAAAATCGGTAATCTGGAATTCCACTTCAATGCCAAGTTTTTCTCTGGTAATCTCATTTACTGCATCTTGTACTTTCTGTGTGTCAGCAGGAGCGCCCGTCCAGGTAGGAAAGGTCATAACCAGTTTCTTCACTTCCTCTGAAGTTTCTCCTTTACTCTCTTCCTCTTTCTCAGAGGTTTCCTTGTCTTCTGCATCTTTCTGCGTGCCGGAACTTGCAGTTTCGGTATTTTTCTCTGTTCCGCTCTCACTTCCCCCGCAGGCTGCCAGTGAAAAAATAAGACCAGAAGCCATCATTAATGCAGCTAATTTCCTTGCTCGAATTTTCATAGTTAGTCCTCCTAAAATATCTCTTTCTAACTGAATCTGCCTGGAAACATTGCGTATCCCTGCAGAAACGTTATCCGCTTCTTATACCCGGATATCATACTCTTTTCATCCGAATAGCCATATACTGCCTGCCCGGCATTTCAATCCGAACTCTTCCTTCATATACCCCTGGAAGCTTATCAATCGACATATTCCATGTATCAATCAACTCAATTTCATACCTGCACCCTTCCGGAAGTTCATAGGAACGGAAGGAAGGCTGGGAAAAACCAAAATAATAAAGGTAAAAGGATTTATCCTGTTCCCTACAAAAACATGGCGCATCCCAATTGGCTTGATGATTCTCAGGCGTAAGCTTTAAGGGTGCTGAGCCAGAAGGCGCCTGTTCCATAATTTTTCTCAGAAATGCAATTCTTTCCGGACTGTTTCCATAGAGTCTGCCTCCGTGTGACCACCAGATATATGGATTCTGCACAAATACCTCTCCATGTGTGAGATACCCACCACGCATGCATCCTTCCCAAAAGCGTCGTGTCATCTCTTCTCCTGTGATATTTCCCCAACCATAATTAATATTTCCCTCATAGGCACATTCATCCACCACAATAGGTTTCTGATACTTTGCTCTCCATTCTGTAATATTTTCTGCGGTTTTATAGACATCAATCCTCTGTATGCTTGCATGAGTAATCCATGATCTGGTATAATCATACATTGAACTGCAATTATGAATGGAACGAAGATGTCCGTAAGGATCTCTCTTCATTACTGTTTCTCCGTAAGCTTCCCATGCCTCCACAGTCTTCCAGGGCAAAAGATCATACTCATTTGCTAAAGACCACCACACATTTTTGTAATGACAAAGGCGGTCAACTGCATATCTCAGGTAAGCCAGATCCGTTTCTCTGTCCATTTTTGAAAATCCCCATTTGTCATAAGGATGAAACAGAATCAGGTCTGCCTCTATGCCAAGCTGATCAAGCTTTAGAATGCATTCTTCCAGTTTCTCCCAAAACGCAGGATGAAAACAAGTTAAATCAAATCCCTCTTCCAAGCTGCCCATAAATGGATAATCCTTCGGATTTTTTTTGTTATAGTCATAATATTTCGGAAAAACACACATTCTTACCTTATTAAAAGGTGTTTTTCGTAATGATTCTAAGGTCTGCTTTCTGATTTCTTCTGGCTGGTGAATCCATGCATAGCATGTTGTACCAAATGGAAAAAATTCTGTGCCATCCTCATAAGAAAACCGAAACCTGTGTTCTTCCTCTTTTTCCAGACTGCAGTGCTGCACCTGGCTCATAGGAAGTACGCGTCCATGATTTTCTGCTTTAGCTGCAGTACAGACACATTCGAGAGGAATTCCATTAAGCAGGAAGTCGTTTGATTTTGTTACCGCACTCCATTTTCCCGTTTTTCCAGGCATAAAGCGAATTTTATAGCTGCCATTTCCACAATAAAAGCCATTTACTCTTACTTTTTCTTCTCCATTGGCAAAATCTGCTTCCAGCCACACATCCGTATACGGATTTCCCTCTTCTGTTCCTTTCAGTTCAACCTCAAAAATTCTATACTGTTCTGTCATTTTCATATACATCCTGTCCTTTTTTGTATTAAACCTTAACTCTGTCTTATTCAGTGCACTTATTATATACTGTTCTGTTTCCTGTAAAAAAGCACAATTCTGTCAAATGATAACACAATCTTGCGAAAACCCATTCTCTGTATTGTGCAATATTACCTCAGAATAGTGCTTTTATTTTCCTTTTTTCAGTTTTATCATCAAAAGAAATTTCATAAGATTGGGAGGTTTTCAGAATTGAGTTTAACTTATTATACCATCACGGAGGTTCTTGATTACGGCCCCTACATTACAAAAGTTATTTTGGAGACAGGGCATAGGCTCAAAGCAGCTAAGCTAACGCCACAGCACTTTTCTGTAACAGCAGAACGTACCTCAACCTGCGGAAAAAATTTCCAATGGCCTGCATTTATGGGAGCAAAGCCGGATGATTCTATGTACGGTACACGCACTATTCTACGTGCCTACATCTCAGACCAAACTAGCATCGAAAATCCGGACGGCACCTGTATTACCCTTGAACTCGCATGCAGTCCTGATGACAGCATTGGATCCATCATTCGTTTTGACGGCAACTTTAATGTGTTTGTAAATGTTCATTATACAATTGTCCAGAACCTTCCTTTATATATCTGTGACAATACCTTAAAAGGGCTGGTTTTTGACTGTGACGGCGGCAACCGGATTATTTATGGAGAATGGCTTTTAACAGACACATTTACCTTTTCTGATATATCCTTAAATTATTCCTATTATATTCCAGAGGATAATAAAAGCCGGAACAATACATCTCAGGACAAAATACCGCTGATTATATGGCTTCACGGCGCTGGAGAAGGCGGCCGCCAACCCTTAATCGCTGCCATAGGGAATAAAGTAGTAAACCTAATATCACCTGAAATACAGAAATACTTCGGCGGCAAAGTAATGCTGCTGGCGCCCCAGACCCCCACCATGTGGATGAATGACGGAACAGGCAAATATACAGTCACCGGACATTCCATGTATACAGAAGCGCTGGAACAGCTTATCCAAAATTTCATAGACCAGCATCCTGCTATAGATCTTAAACGCATTTATATTGGCGGCTGTTCCAACGGTGGATTTATGACTATGAGAATGCTCCTGCGCAATCCGGATAGATATGCGGCTGCTTTTCCCGTATGCGAGGCTCTTGCAGATGCAGTTATTTCGGACGCAGAAATTCAGTGTCTTTCCCGCATACCTATATGGTTTACCCATGCTAAAAACGACCCTATAGTTCCTCCGGAACAATTTACAGTTCCTACCTACCATCGCCTTATAAAAGCAGGTGCCCGGGATGTGCATTTCTCCTACTTTGACAAGGTTGTGGATTCTTCCTACAAAAACCCGGACGGCACACCTTACGAATACCTTGGCCACTGGTCATGGATCTACATGCTGAATAATGCTTGTACTCTGGATTTTCATGGACAACCTGTAAAAATCGAGGGAAAAGAAGTAACCATTGTAGAATGGATTGCTTCTCATCAAAAAGGCGATAATAGCGTTGATTTAAAGGGCTGTCCATTCTTTCTAAGCGATGAGGACTGCCAGTGGGTTTATGAAACCCTCCATTCTATGACCACGGAAGAAAAGGCAGGGCAGTTATTTTGTGTAAATTTTAAGGAAGGAATGGATGATGAAATTCAGTATGTCTATGACATTTTAAGCCCGGGTGGATGCATGTACAGGCCGATTCCAATAGAAAGAGCAATTGCTTTTACAAATAAGGTTCTCCAAAAATCACAGATACCCCTGCTGATAGCCGCCAATCTGGAAAAGGGTGGAAACGGAATCGTAACAGAGGGCACTCTTATGGGTTCTCCTATGGAGACTGCTGCCTGCCACTCTACAGATATGTGCCAAAAGCTTGCCCTGGTATGTGCGCGGGAAGGTCTGGCTGTAGGAGCTAACTGGGCTTTCGCACCTATTATTGACATTGATTCCAATTTCCGTAATCCTATTACTAATGTCCGTACCTTCGGCTCTGATTGGAAGCTTGTAAGGGATTACGGCGTAACCTATACAAAAACTGTTCAGTCCATGGGAATGGCTGCTTCTATTAAACATTTTCCGGGAGATGGCCAGGATGAACGGGATCAGCATCTCGTAACCAGTATCAACGATTTAAGTTGTGAAGACTGGGACGCCTCCTACGGTCAAATATACAAAGCGTGTATTGACGCCGGGGCGCTGACCTGCATGGTTGGACATATTATGCAGCCTGCCTATAGCCGCTATTACAACCCTGATATAAAAGATGAAGAAATCATGCCCGGAAGCCTTTCAAAAGAACTAATGCAGGGTCTTCTAAGAGACAAGCTTGGTTTTAACGGTCTCATTGTTACAGATGCAACTACCATGGCAGGATACACTATCCCTATGTCCAGGAAGCGTGCTGTGCCGGAAAGCATTGCCCGGGGTGCAGATATGTTCTTGTTTGCGAGGAATCTGAAAGAAGATTATGAATTTATGCTGCAGGGAATCCAGGATGGCATTATTACACAGGAACGTCTTAATGAAGCTGTTACAAGAATCCTTGCTGTAAAAGCCTCCCTTGGTCTTCACAAGACGGAACGCCCTCTTTCTTTAGACTATGCCAAAAAGATCGTGGGATGCAGGGAGCATCAGGAATGGGCAAGGGAATGTGCAGACAAAGCCATCACACTTGTGAAAGAGGAAGCCGGAGTTCTGCCTTTAACTCCCCAAAAGTATAAGCGAATCCTTTACTATCCCATTGAATCCGAAGGAGGCTTTTCTATTTATAAATCCGTCTCCGGCGTGGGTGAAAAAGTAATGGATATGCTGCGCGCCAGAGGATTTAAGGTAGATACCTTTATTCCAAATACGGGATCCGAGGGAAGAACCTTACCTACAACAGCAGTGACAAATAAATACGATTTGATCATTTATATTGCAAATCTGGCAACCAAGAGCAACCAGACTGCAGTAAGAATTGAATGGGCACAACCCATGGGTGCAAACTGTGCGCATTATATAAATGACATACCTACAATTTTTATTTCTTTGGAAAACCCTTATCATCTTCTGGATGTACCAAGAATCCGGACATTTATCAATACCTATAATTCCAATCCTGTTTTATTGGAGGAACTTGTAAAAAAACTGACCGGGGAATCAAGCTTTAAAGGAATCAGTCCTATCGACCCGTTCTGCGGCAAGTGGGACGCAGGCATTGGATCAAAGAAATAATAGTGAAAAATTACCTGTAGCAAAAAAGAAAGGAGTCATTAAAATGATACATGATATAATCCATGTTTCAGAAACTTCAAACGCAGTAATAGAGGCTTATATATTAAGCCCGGAAGAATACGCAAGAAAAGGAATGCGCCATCCGGCAGTTCTCATCTGCCCGGGAGGCGGCTACTCTCTCATTGCCCGGGATGAAGGGGAACCCATTGCCCACTTTTTTAACCGCCATGGCTATCACGCCTTTGTCCTGACCTATAGTGTAGGAATCGAAAATCCTTTTCCCACAGCACTTCAAGAAGCAGCCAGGGCAATAAGCATTATCCGGTCCAAAGCAGCGGAATGGCTCATCAATGATGTATATGCCTGCGGTTTTTCTGCGGGAGGCAATCTTGCCCTTTCTCTTGGCATTTTTTGTGAGGATCCCGTGATTACCTCAGATATTGGGCTTACCACAAATCAGGTTCGCCCTGACAAACTCATCTTGGGATATCCGGTCGTTACCTTTTCCCCTACTGGCATGGATGACATCGTACCGGATGATATTATGGAAAAAATGGCAAATGGACAGCTTCCGGACTTCCGGAATGCTAATATTTTTGAATCTCTTCTCGGCCATAAAAATGTAACAGAAGCAGAGAAGCGTTCCCTGAATGTTCTTCCCAAAGTACACAAACATATGCCGCCTACCTTTATCTGGGGCGGCTTTGAAGATATCTTGGTACCTGCATCAGATCTAACTGACCTTGCCAAAAGGCTGTATGAGCTTTCTATCCCCTGTGAGCTCCACGTATTCGGTCATGGTTCCCATGGTACAAGCCTTGCGGATCTTTCTGTTAAGGACAGCACAGAAGTACAGAATATCAGTATGGGAGAATGGACAAAGCTTTGTATTCAATGGCTGCGTCAATAGTGTCGGACGGTAAATTACGGAAGACATAAACAGCAGATTGTATTTCCAACCATACCATTGACTGTACAGTGCCGTCTGAGAATGCATAATCCTGTCGAAAATGTAGCGCACTGTTGTTGATATGAATCTCATCCTGAGCCTTAAAAGACCATGGGTCCCGCCATGAGACCCACGGTCCATATGAAACATTACAATTTTCAAACACGCTCTGCGTTATCGCTTTCCCGTTCCTTTCCATTCCGGCGGCTCTGCCGCTTCCTGTGGAAAGGGGTAAGAGGAAATACTGCAAAGTCTCCATGCAAGTCTGTGATTAGATTCCCTTGCATTGGAACTCGCAGGAATTGAACGGGATTCCGACCCAATAAGTATATTATACTTTTCCCCGCTTAACAATTTGCAACTCATATCCTAATGCGCTTAACATATTGCAAAAACTTCTTAATGATGGACTGTTTTCTTTTTTTTCAATCCTGGAAATAGCCTGTTGCTTACTGCCTGTCAATTCAGCCAGTTCCCCTTGTGTTACTTTTTCCGCTTTTCGCAATGAAACCATTTCACCAATTAAGCGGTATTCTTCACGGCTGTCATCCCATGCTCTTTTAAATTCAGGCTCATTTTTCCTTTTAGTCTCTATGACCTCATCAATACTCACATTTACAAATGGCATAATCAGACCTCCTTTAAATGAACGATTTTCCAATCTCATTACCCAACTCTTTTGCTCTGGCCTCCACAATCTTCTTATCCTTCTTCTCCGTCTTGTTCTTCTGTTTCCGGCAAGCATGAAGAAGATACATATTATCAGCATCAATCGTTACATAAAATATGCGGTTGTGCTTGTAAAAATACACTTCATAGATTTTCTTTTCCCAACGTTTAAACCGTACCTGTTCCATTTTTCCATCTTCAAGGCACTTTAAAACAGAATATCCGTCAACCTGTTCATCCGTAGGAAGTGAATCTATGTACTCAAATATTAAATTCTTTCCAGAATTGGATTGATAATAGTGTAGGTTCATAATTTTACCCTTTCCTTGAAATTATTTTACAACTTATTTGTTGTATTGTCAATCTAATTTGAAACATGCCAATAAAAAATCGAAGAGGGTGAATATTGTTCATCCTCTCCGGTTTCTTAATTTTTGTTATTGTTTATTCCTATAGTCGTTAATCCTGCGTCACTACTTCCCTGTAAAACTCAAAGTAATCCTTACGTCCTTCTTTTGTAAACTGGATAGCGGTTCTCGGATGCTGGTTCAAAAGGCCTGTTATCAGGTACTGCAGATCATATCCCCACACAGTTCCCTCTTCCTTAAGCTTCATCATATACTTATCCACAAACTGGAACACCGGATATACGTTATACTTGGGATTGCGGAGGAAGCCCAGCAAAAGCTCCATTGCACAATTGCCTGCTCCGCGGCCCATGCCTGCGTAGGTACCGTCAAGCCAGTCCACGCCATCGCCGACTGCCTCAATCGTATTGGCAAACGCAAGCTGCTGGTTATTATGGGCATGCATTCCGATTTTCTTTCCGTATTTTTCCGCGGCATTTTTATAGATATCCACAATGCGGGCCACCTGCTCCGGATATAATGCACCGTAGCTGTCCACAATATAGAAAACATCCACAGGCGTCTGCCCCAGAATATCCAGCGCCACCTCCAGATCTCTTTCCTGTGTATTGGAAATAGCCATGATATTGCAGCTAACCTCATATCCTTTTTTAGAGGCATATTCAATCATATCCACAGCGGACGGAATGGTATTCAGATAAGTAGCCACACGGATCAGGTCGACAGGACTTTCATTTCTGTCAACAATATCCTTTTTATAATCGCACCTTCCTACGTCCGCCATGACTGCAATTTTTAAGTCGGAATCGTTATCTCCGACGATCGCGCGGATATCCTCGTCTTTACAGAATTTCCATTTGCCGAATTTAGTTTCATCAAACATTTCTGAGGATGCCTTATAACCAAACTCCATATAATCAACACCAGCCCTGATATTGGTAAAATACAGCGCCTTTACAAACTCATCGGTAAAATAAAAATCATTGACCAGCCCGCCGTCACGTAATGTCGCATCTACCACACGCACATCTTTACGATAATTCATCAGTTTTGAAATTTCTTTCATTTCTCGTTTCTCCTCTCATTGCTGCTTTTACGCTTCAACGCTTTAAATCGTGTACGTACGTGTTATATTATAAACGATTCCCGATAATTTGTACAGAACATAATTACACAGATTTTCATCTTCCGGAGCCAAATTAAATCAGTACCTCCACTGCCTCGTCAAAGCGCAGCTCAAGGCTCTCTATCTGCGCCTTATAAAGGTCATATTCCTCCGGTTTCATCCTCCATGCCAGGCCGCAGCCTGCCGTAATCTCCCGGGGGACCGGAATCAGTCTTCCCGGTATCCGGCTGCTTAAGCATTTCTTCTCCATGGACATGGCGTCCGTAGTGGTTCGGAAGGTCAGAACCATATATTTTTTCTTTTCTCTCATATCCTGCTATTCCAGACTGTCCTCTGCGATCTCCCGGACCGCCTCCACAGCCTGATCCACCTCTTTTTCTGTATTAAAATAAGAAAAGCTGAAACGGACCGCTCCCTGCTCCGCCGTTCCCAGCGCCTGATGCATCAAAGGCGCGCAGTGCGCTCCCGCACGAACGCAGATTTCGTAGTCCTCCCAAAGAATATCGCTGACTGCCGCAGAATCCATATCTCCGATGTTTAACGATACAATCGGCGCCCGGAGTTCCGCTTCCAGATCCCCGTAAACCACTACCTTGGGGATCTGGCTGACTCCTTCATAAAAATGTCTTGCCAAAGCCGCCTCTTTCTGATGGATGGTATCCACTCCCACCTCTTCCAGAAACTCAAGCGCTGCATGTAAGCCCGCAATCCCGTGTCCGTTCAGAGTTCCCGCTTCCAGAGTCGTCGGCATTTCCTGAGGATGAACTTTATCAAAGCTGTGGACGCCGCTTCCGCCCACCTTAAAGGAAGCAAGCTCCAGCCCTTCCCTCACATAAATTCCACCGGTTCCCTGCGGCCCCATCAGGCCCTTGTGTCCGGTAAAGCAAAGGACATCTATTCCCATCTCTTCCACATTGATGGGGAAATATCCCGCAGTCTGGGAAGCGTCCACCACCAGGGTCATCCCGTATTTCCCGGTAAATTCTGAAACTCTTTTCAAATCCGTCACATTTCCCGTCAGATTGGAAGCATGGGTGATAAAGACCGCCTTTGTATGATCCCTGAGACTTTTCTCCAAATCCTCATAACTGATCCTGCCCTTTGTATCAGCAGGGAGGATCGTCAGTTCCGCGCCCTGGGCTTCCTTCCTGTACAGCGGCCGCAAAACTGAATTATGCTCACACGCGGTCGTAATCACATGATCCCCGGGCTTCACCAGCCCGCAGGCCGCAATATTCAGCGCCTCCGTAGCGTTGCAGGTAAATGCGATCCTGGACGGATCTCCGACACCAAAAAGTCCGGCCAGCTTTTCTCTGGTATCATAGATCAGCCGGGATGCATTCAGCGTGGGTGCATGAGCGCCGCGCCCTGCATTCCCAATGGTATGGAATGCACGGCACACCGCCTCTTCCACCTGGGGAGGTTTTAAAAACGAGGTCGCTGAGGAATCCAGATAAATCATGGCTTCACGATCAGGCTGGCCCGGGTCATCTTTTCAGCGATGACATACATATTTGTTACGCCTCCTACCTGGAGTTTCTCGGTCAGTCCATAATGATTCAGGCAGGTACCGCAGGTAAGGATTTCCACCCCCTGCGCTTCCAGAGATTTTAAATCCTCCAAAGTCGGCGCTTCCTCGCAGGTCAGCTTCGCGCCTCCGTTGTAAAACAGGATCGTAGCCGGAAGCTCGTCCTGCTGTGTCAGTGCATAAATAAATCCCTTCATCAGAACAGCCCCCAGTTCGTCGCTTCCTTCTCCCATTTTCGAAGAAGAGATCACGACTACCGTATTTTTCTTTCTTACATCCGGTGTGCAGGAAACCGCATCTTCCTGTGCATCCGTATTCTCTGTTTTTTCAACCTCTCCTACCGTAATCAATACCCGGTACTGCTTCTCCCCAAGCTTCTCGGATTTCACCTCATGGCCTTTCTGGCTTGCCATTTTTGTCAGATTCTGCACTGCGATTTCATTGTCTACCAGCACCTCGATCTCATCCGGACCCTGAAGGGCTTTGATCGTATTTAAAGTTTTTACTACAGGAATCGGGCACGCTTCGCCCATCGCATCTACTCTTACCATTTTTTTATCCTTTCCGGGAACTGTTTCCCTATAAAGCGGACATTCACATTCCGCTTTGCTGCATGCTCATGAACGCAGGTTGCTGCACACTAGAAGCAGGGGAATGCTTATCTGCGTTCAAAATTCTGCCTTTCATGCTTCTGTACATTACTGTTCACTCCGGCCATGCCGCCGCTGCTATGGCAGCTTTGCCGTACTCTTCCCTGCCGCGGTCAGCGCAGCGCCCAATGCGCCTGCATAACGGGCAAAGGGATGTGTTTCCACTGATCTTCCCATTTTTTCAGAAAGCACTTCCAAAAAATACGGACTGCCGCAAAGTCCGCCTGTCAGAACCACATCTCCTGCGATTCCGAACCGTGTGGCAAGATTTGCCACACGTACAGCCACGGAGCTTATCACTCCTGCGGCAATATCCTCGCGCTTCTCTCCCGCGCCGATGTGTCCGATGACCTCGGATTCTGCAAATACCGTACACATGGCGCTGATAGCCAGCGGCGTCCCTTCCTTTGCGATCCGGTACATTTCCTCAAGGGAAACTCCCAGTCTCGTTGCCATTACCTCGATAAACTTTCCGGTTCCGGCAGCGCATTTATCATTCATGAGAAAATCACGCACCTGACCGTCCTCAATTTTAATAATTTTGGTATCCTGGCCTCCCACGTCGATGACCGTGCAGTTTTTGCCAAACAGAGCCCATCCGCCTTTTCCATGGCAGGTAATCTCAGTCACTACCTTATCTGCGTAATCCACACAGACTCTTCCGTATCCGGTACCTACGCAGCGCATCTGCTCTGTATCCCCCTTTTCAGAAAGCTTCCGGCGGATATCCTCCGCAGTCTGCCTTCCGTTCCATCCGGTAGGAAGAGTGAAAAAATCCACCACGCTCTCTCCGTCCAGTACAACGGTTTTAGAAGCGGTGGAGCCGATATCAATGCCTACAAAATATTTTTGTTCTCTATTCATCTTGTTTCGATCGTCTCCATAAATGCTTCCAGACGGGTATTGATCTGTCCGCTGTCTGCCTTAGAATAATCCGTCTCAATCTTCAGATACGGAACTTCCTTATCCTCGGCTGTCTTTTTCACATAATAGGACTCGATGGCATACGTATGACAGGCCTGAAGGATCAGCTCGAGAACGCCGTCGATCTGATACTCGTCGATCATCTCGCTTATGTAGTCCAGACGGCCCTGATTGGGGCTCATAATAGAGCAGTTGATATTCAGATATTTTTTCGCCAGGGCCTTTGCAGGCGGGAGGCTTGTATCTACCTTTTCCAGCTTTTCTCTTGTACCGTTGCAGCAGTCAAAAGCAACCACATCCGCGCCCAGTTCTTCAATTGCTTTGATCGTCTTGTCTCTCATGCCGCTGTTCGGACATCCGGTGACAAGGATCCGCGGACGGCTTGAGGTTTTTCCTTCCAGATTTTCCTTCCAGTTCTTCAGTACCTCTTCCGTACGTTCTTCAATCAGTTTACAGCGTTCCTCAATATTCGGATTAAAGCCCAGCGCGTCCAGGCGGGTTCCAAGCTCATATCCGGAAAGAGGCGCCGGATTCAGCTTGCCAAGCTCCAGAAAACGAAGCATCACGTCTCTTTCCCTGTTTTTCAATTGGATTGCCTTTTTCACCTGTTCTTCTGTGATCGTAATGCCATAAAAATCCTCCAGCTTCTTCCAGAAACGGATAATTTCCTTTTCCCAGGCTTCAAGGGCTGTCTCATCACGATAGGACGGGAGCTGCATTACATAGGTTTCTTTGATGTCATTCATCAGCTCAAACATCTTTTTCTTGCCGTCGCAGGTTGTTTCACCTACGATAAAATCAGAAAAATAGAAATACGGACAGGTATCTGTCAATCCGAACCCATAGCTTGCCTTGATCAGCGGACAGAGATTTCTCGGCAAATCAGCTTCTGCAGCCGGAATCGGCTCTTCGCTGGTGGCGCAAAGGGGCACAGAAACACCGCCTGCAGCTTCGATCAGCTCTGTGGGAACAAAGGAACAATAAATTCCTACCATATGTCTGCCGGTTTCTTTCAGAGCCTTCATGCGGAGAAAGCCTGCCTTTCTTGCCTCTGCATAGGTTTCAAAATTTTCCGGTAGCTTCATCATACGTTTTTTCCTCCTTGGTCATAAAAATTCAAAAGATAATCAATAAACTCTTTTACACAGGGCTTCAGGATATAATCCTTCTGATAGATAATGTAAAATTTCCGTCCCGCCGTTTCACAGGGAAGCTCGAATTTCAGCAGACGTCTGGCGGATAAATAATCCTTCACAGCCTTCTCTGACACGATAGAAACTCCAAGTCCTCCGGCGACCAGGTTTTTAATAGCTTCCTGATCGTTCATCCTGGCGGCCACATGCAGTTCATTCTCGGAAATCCCCATTTTTTCAAAGAAGCGGTTCGCGCTTTTCCTGCTGCCGCTGCCTTCCTCCCGAAGGATCATCGGTTCCTGCAGCAGTTCCTGAATGGAAAGCCCCTCCCTGCTTTTCATTTCCAGATAGCGCTCGTTCACAGGCGCGATCAGCACCATCCTGTCCTGATAAAAGCACTTAAACTCCAAAAGCTCATCCTCTGTCCGCATCCCCACCAGACCGACGTCATAGGTTCCTTTGTGAACGGCCTCGATAATCCCCTGGCTGTCGCTCTGGGTAACTGCAAAATAAACATTGTCATACAGCTTTCCGAATTCCGGCAGAATCTCCGGCAGAATATACGCGGAAGGGATCGTGGAAACACCCAGTTGGATTACCCGGGATTCCTTTCCGTTCCAACGGTTCACCATATCGTCACGAAGCTTCAGGATATTTCTGGCGCACTCGTACATTTCCCAGCCTCTGGGAGTGATCTCAAAACTCTTTGACGTCCTGAGCACCAGCCGGGAATTAAATTCTTCTTCCAGACTACGGATATGGGTGCTGATAGTCGGCTGGGAGATTCCAAGCTTTTCTGCGGCAACAGTAAAGCTCTTATACTTTACTACCGCGATATAAGACTGCAGTTGTTTAAAATCCATAGCCCCCTCCTATCGTTTATTTTTAGTAAAGCGGACATTTTCATTCCGCTTTGCTGCATGCTCATGTACGCATTGTACCATGAATCATTACATTTTTCAATGTAAGTATTATTTTTTCTAATTCTTATATTCAAAAATTGTTACTGTTTACACCGTAGGTGTGAACAATAACAAAAAAATTATGCCGGGATTACTCCCGGCATTTTCACACTTTCCCGCCACTGTTCAAGACTCGCTCGCGAGTCTTGGTGCGGGATTCGGGTCAGCTACGCTGACATAATTCCAAACCGAATCCCTGCACATCCTCGCGGAGCGTATATCAGATGGGGGATTGAATCCCGCCACTGATATATATTTGTTACTCACCGCCTATAGAGGCGGGAGTCATCCCCATCTGATACAAATTTGTTACTCACCGCCTGTAGAGGCATCCCACATCTGATATGTAATTACTCTTTCCGTTCTGAGAAAAACATACTCTAATCGGCAAACACATTCTAATCCATCGCTGCACTAATCTTCCCAGCGGCTCTTTTTCCGGCTGCAGATATCCTCCCACTGGCAGCCCCCGCAAATTTCCCCGCGGCGTCCCGGAGAAAGAATTTTCTCCTGCACCATATGGGCGAAATCCCGGAAATTCATTTCCTCATTCTCTGAGAGCCCGCACCGTTCCAGAACTTCCCTGTCAAATTTTTCAACCCGTCCGGCATCCCTGCAGACACCGTTTCTGTTATTCGGGCAGGCGGAACAGATTTCGTCGGCAGCGACCGTGAGCTTCACCCTGACATTCGTCTCGAAAAAATCCAGCATTTCCTGCATATGTCCGGTAAAGCCCTTGCTGTATCCGCTTCCCTGAAAATATGCCAGGCACATTCCATGATGGGGCCGGACAGGAACGGGGATATCATCAGGCAACATACTGACGCAGCTTTCTGGAAAGCCCGAATGCCAGCGCGATTTTTATCAGATCAGGAATAATGAACGGAATCACGCACCAGCCAAGGACAGCTCCAAGCCCTACTGCTCCTACGGTTCTTCCGTAAACCACCATAAACCATACGGTTCCGAATGCATAGCATACCGCCAGTCCCACTACCATGGAAATGATCTGTACGGCCGGCTTTCTGCCGAACAGCTTCTCAATCGCCCACATAACAAGAGCGGAAAATAAAAATCCCACAATATATCCTCCCGTGGTTCCTGCGATGGCGCCGATTCCGCCCTGAAATCCTGCAAATACCGGTACGCCCACTGCTCCCAGAAGAATGTAAACCAGTACGGCAAGGGTTCCTCTTTTACCGCCGAGAATGCCCACCGCTATAAAAACGCCGAAGGTCTGCAAGGTAAAAGGCACGGTCGTAGGTATGGAAATCCAGGAACACACCGCCATTAAAACTGCAAAAATTGCAATATACACCATATCATAGGTTTTACTTTTCGTTGCTGCTATAGTACTCATCTTAAACTCCTCCTTCAAAATGCATGTTCAGCGCCCGGGCGCCGATTTCTTTTATAACCTACCACAACATGCAGCAATTGTCAACCTAATTATGTTTTCAAGTTTACATTTGGCAATATTTTCAGGTTTACATTTATTCCTTCGTAAACCATTTCTCTTCCTCTCTTGCTTTAGAGCGTATTTTTCTCATAGAAATCCGTTTGTACCCCAAACAATACGGAGTACTTTCCTATGAAAAAAATGGATACCAGAACCTCTGTCCCGGCATCCATATCTTATAATCCGTAAAATTTCTTCCCCGTTCTTTATTCTGTAAGCTGTGAAGTACAATGAGGGCATCTGGTTGCCTCAATGGCGATCTCACTGCGGCAGAACGGACATACCTTTGTGGTCGGCGCTGCCGGTTCAGGTTCCTTGTGACCGATACTGGTCAGCTTGTTGACCGCCTTCATCAGGCAGAACAAAATAAATGCCATAATGAGAAAATTAATGACGGAGCCCACGAATGCGGAACCGAACTCAGCCACATCCTTAAGCGTGTAGCTTGCCTGTCCTGTCAGAAAATACAGGATAGGATTGATAAAATTTTCTGTCAGGGAGGTTACGATTCCGGAAAATGCGCCGCCGATAATGACGCCCACCGCCAGATCCATCACATTGCCTCTGAGGGCAAAGGCCTTAAATTCTTCGATAAACTTTTTCATGATTTGCCGCTCCTTTTCTTATGTATTTTAATATTATCCGTGTTACTGCACCTAGAGTGTGTTTGAAAATTCATTCCCGCAATCTGCATCCCCCACTTTGCGGTATATTTGCCCCGCATTCGGTCGCCGGTCTCCGTTCCACTACGGTCGGCGCTTATCACTCGTCCACCGGACGAGCAGCGCCCCGCTACGCCTCCCTCATTTGTGACAAATCTCCCACAAATTGTGGAATACATCTTGCAGAAAGCAATTTTCAAACACACTCTACGGTACAAACAGTAACAAATCGGCTCATTTAAAGTTCGACTTCGGCAAAGTGCCGAAGTTACTGCAGTTGTAGGTTACTGCTTACGGTTAACATGCACTTCAAGCTGATTATACGGAATCTCGATGCCCTGTGCGTCAAATTCCTCTTTAATACGTTCATTCAGGCGCCATTTCGCAGGCCAGTAGCGGTCTGTGGCCACCCATACCCGTAAGCCTACGATCACTGAACTTTGCGCCAGCTCATCCACAAAAACCATCATATCCTCATCCGCCTGCGTATCCGGATCCTCCATCAGCAGCCGCTCCAGAATCTTTTTGGCCTTACTGACATCGGAGCTGTAGGAAATCCCGATCTTGATCTCCAGCTTCCTCATATCCCTCGCAGTCACATTGATGATCGTACTGTTGGACAGTGTTCCGTTTGGAATGATAATGTGCTTATTGTCCACAGAAAGCAGCGTGGTATAACAGGTTTCGATCTTAGCTACCGTCCCCTCACAGCCGTTCTGTGAATCCTGGATAATATAATCTCCCACCTGGAACGGTTTAAAGAGCAGGAGCATAATGCCTCCGGCCACGTTGGCAAGGCCTCCCTGCAGGGCAAGGCCGATGGTAACACCTGCGGTACCCAGAAGCGCCGCTACTGAGGATTCCTTTACCCCGAAGCTGGTGGAAATATTGAACACCAGCAGCGCATACAGCACAATTTTGGACAGGGAACAGGCAAACTGGACAACGCCTTTATCAATATTTGCTTTCTCCAGAGAGGTCCGCAGCACCTTCAAAAGCCATTTGATCAGCTTACGCCCCACAAAAAATGCCAGAATAGCCAGCACTACCTTAAGGCCGAACCCCATCAGTGAAGGGAGCTGCTCCTTAAGATACTGTTTAAAATTCAGCACGCTGTACCCGATTTCCTTTACATTTTCGCCGACGCCCTCGATTCCGATGCTTTGCAGATCAGAATCCACCGCCTCTACTGTTTCGGCAATCTTATCCATAAAAGTTCCTCCGTTCAAAGTGTTTCTTTACCTCTGTTAAAGAAGGCAGAATACATTCCGCCAAACGCTCCATCTCTTCTGTAGGCGCTGCCAGATCCGGAACCATGATCGGCTTCAATCCTGCTCTGCAGGCGGATCGGATCCCATTGTAAGAATCCTCTATGGCATATGCGTTTTCCGGAGAAACCTCTAAAAGCTCGCAGGCCTTCAAAAAAATATCCGGCGCCGGCTTGCTTCTGGTTACCATATCTCCGCACACAATGACGTCAAAATATGATATCAGCCCACCATCCTTCAGTTCCCTGTGAACCACTTCTTTTCTGGTTGAAGAAGCGACAGCCACCTTTACCTTCCTGTCTTTGAGCCAGGTAAGCAGTTCTTTTACCCCCGGCTTCTGAGGCAGCCTCCCGCCGGAAGCCCTCTCGTGGAACAATGCGGACATTTCTTTTTTATAAGCGTCATAGGGAAAATCATTTCCGTAGCGCTTCAGGAACGCTGTTTTTGTTTCTGAAGCGTTCACGCCAAGCACCTCCCGGCACATGGCTTCGATTCCCTCAATTCCGTACTTGTCCGCAACGGATTTCCAGGTTTCAATTACCAGCTTTTCCGAATCAAAAATAACGCCGTCCATATCAAAAACCACCGCTTCCATATCATCCCTCCTCAACCTGTACTGAAAATACTTTTTCGCAACGTACGAAGCATCTTAAGAATCACGAAGGCTATCCATGCGGACAGCCCTCTTCCCGAATAATTTACTTACATAATTCTCCGACAACCTGATTGATCACCTTGCCGTCAGCCTTTCCTTTCAGTTCTGCCATAACGGTTTTCATGATCATACCTTTGTTCTTTGTTGCCAGTACTTCTGCAAATTTTTCCTGCAGGCAGGCTTTTACCTCTTCTGCGGACATCAGCTTCGGTGCATAAGAAGAAATAACGTCATAGCGGAACTGGTATTCTGCTTTTAATTCTGTTCTGTCTGCGGGGCAGGTATCCAACTGCTCCTTCGCTGTTTTCATTTCCTTCAAAATCACCTGGTCTACCATAGATTCCGGGATATCTTCTCTGCATCCTGCGTCGATCCCCGCCTTCTTCACAGCCGAAACCAGTGCGGAAACAGCTTCTTTTCTCGGCTTATCCTTTGCCTTCATAGCTGCGATCATGTCTTTCTGTAATGTTGCTAATTCCATTTTTATTCCTCTTTTCTATCACATTATTCATATGCCAGACGGCCTCTTCCTTTACAGGCAATAAGAAACAAAATTACTGCCTGGGGAGACAATCTCACTTAATTGTACTTATTTTACTACAGCCGATAGAAAAATGCAACGGCGGCGGCCCTGTCTTCTACAGCAAAAATCTCAAATAGGGATCCAGAATTCTGATGATACGTCTTTGCAGGCGTTTCTTGAAAGGCAGCTCCCTGTTAAACAGGTTTTCCACCTCTCTGATATCCAAAGACGCCTCTCTGGCATCCTGCTGATAGCTTTCCAGATGTTCCCTTAGCTGTGCGTTCAGTTCCCGGCTGTTGGCTACAAGCATAAGCTCCGTATCCTGATAAACGCTCTTCATATCCATATTAAAGGAACCGACAATTGCAATGTCGTCATCAATGATCATGCTCTTTCCATGGTAGGAAACACCGCCCTCGTATTCCAGTACGTGAAGTCCTGTATCCAGTATTTTTTCTTTATTTAAGGCATAGTCCACAGAGCCAAAGGGATTTCCGTTATTCTCCACTGAATTTGTCATAAGCGTAACAGGGATACCCGTCCCGCAGATATCTGCAAAAGCCTGATACATCATTTCATTACACATAATGTACGGAGTGTGGATCCATACTTCTTCTTTTGCCCGGGCTGCCAGTTGGGTCAGGCCATAAAACACATACGGCTCTTTGGAATATAAGCCTGTCGGATTGGACAACAGGGTGATTTTATTTACCTCTGCCGTCATGCCGGTATAATCCGTCTCTTCGAACCAATCCGGATGCTCCTTTTTCATCTCTGCATAAAGCTTTTCAAGCTCCGCGTCCGCACGGATCACTCCCGGAATATGGGAAATCCACTTTCCCTCCTGCCAACGGGTACAAAGGTCCAGCTTCCATATTTCATTAAAATAATCCGTCACCTGATAAACAGAGCTTTGCGCCTCTTCTGAAGCGTGCTTCTCAGTTTCAGAGGTATTACCGGTTTCAGAAGCATTCTCAGCGCTGGTATTATAAACCAGCATGTCCCTGTCATAGTTTTTATGGCTTTTCTGGGAGCCGAGAAAATAATTAAAGGTATTCCTTCCTCCAAGAATATACATCTTTTCGTCAGCGATCAGATACTTGTCATGCATCCTGCTCATTGCCTTCCAAGGTGTAAGCAGGTTTACCGGATTATATACTTTAATTTCCACATTTTCCTGAGATGCCAACGCATAAAAATACGGGTTCCCGGCCATCCGGAGCCAGGAATTAAAGCCGTCCACCAGAATTTTCACCTGTACGCCGCGGCCCGCGGCATCCTTCAGGGCGGCGATCATCTGCATCCCCGCCGTATCGGAACGAAAATCAAAGGTACTCATGATCAGGCTTTCTTCCGCCTGGGAAATCGCCCGGATCCGTTCCTCAAGGGCCTCCCCGTTGTCCTCTAATATAGCCGCCCTGTCGCAGGAAGGTTTATCCGAATAAAAATCCTCCGTATGAAAATTCTGCTGATATTCCCGGCTCACTTCAGGCTGCCTGATATACGGAACCACAGCGCCTGTCAGAATATAAGCAGCCAGCGCCAGCAGGAGCCATCCAACGGGAACCTTGATTTTCTCAGGCTTACGGTTCTTTAAAATCTGATAATGAAACCGAAAATACCTGCATACCGTCACCAGCATCACACAAATGGCAGCCACTATAAGTAAATTTACCTTCAGCAGAGGCAGATCAGGCATAAGTACCAGAATTATCATTACTCCATCCACAACCGCCGTGCAGACTTTCCCGAAAAACTGAGCTCCATGTATCTCATATCCCTTGCGGATCAGGTACATTCCCATCAGAGACATATAGATTTCCTTGCAGAGAAAAACTCCCAGAAACCATACCATCGCCGGGTAACGCCAAAGCAGCGCGATCGCCAGCGAGCCCTGCGTCAGCTTATCCGCTATAGGATCCAGCATTTTTCCCCAGTCCGTAACCATATTGAATTTTCTTGCGATCTTTCCGTCAAAGAAATCCGTCAGACAGGAAAGCGCCAGCGCGCCAATGGCAATCCGATAGTCCGTCTGTGTCTCTCCACGGAAATAAAAATATAAAAAAACAGGTATTAAAAGAATCCGAAAATACCCCATTAAATTGGGGATATTAAAATATTCCTTTTTCACTTACAGCCTCCGTCTTCAAAAATCCTCCGTTGCATCTTCTGTATCGGCACCCGTATCTTCTTACAGACTGCACTTTGAACACAAATAAGTATACAGCAAAGCGGAATGCGAGTGTCCGCTTTCCTCTATAGCCATAGACTCTGGTGAAAAACAGTCCTGTAGAAGAACAGGCAGACCTTAAGCGGTCTGCCCTCTGCCTTACATATTAATATAACACTTCTACCTCAAATCCTCAATATATATTTCGTAAACCTCTTCCTGGCTGCTGAGCGCCAACGCTGTTTCCTTATTCATGATCCCTGCGTAGCCGTAAACAGTAAGTCCGTTTTCCTCCACATAATCTGCCGCTTCCAGCAATGCCTTCTTATCTATATCCTCTATTCCCATCATTTTCATAAATTTTTCCTGTTGGGACAGATAAGTGAGAAGGCTGATAAAATGGGTCTGCATGAATGACTCTTTTGTCATATTTTTCATCAATTCATCATGAAGCCCCTTTTCTACCGTCTCTCTATCCCACAAGATCAGCTTCGGATATTTTTCCTGATCCCAGGTAAGTTCACCGCTGGATGAGGACAATCCGCACTCAAACCCAATATTATCGGCACGGAATATTCCTTCTCCATCACTGGTCTTTATTGCACACCATGGCGCAGTCACATTACCCTGTTCGTCCAGGTATTTTTTGAACTCTTCATAGGGCATCATCTGATTTAAGGATACATACCCGATATAATACTCGTGTTCATCTAACTCGTTAAGGGTTTCCAGGGAATCCTCTCTTGTGCCTGCGGCACACATATTATACTTATCTTCCATGGTTTCCGTCAGGGGCTTTGTAAGATCGCCCTGAGCCTGACACCAGGCAAAACAGTTCCCTGTGGGCTGAGTTAAAATATTATCGTCATAAAGCTTCAGCTTTCCTCTCGTCACTTCCCCTGATACGCTGGTAAATCTCCTGTTATAACTGATATTCTGTATGATACGGATGTCGTATTTCCCATATCCTTTCGCATCTACAACCACATTTGTCCGCTTTTTCCCCGGAAGAAAAAGCTCCGTATAAACCGCCATATCAAGACTCATCTGATTCTGGTCTTCCCCTGTTTTTCTGCCCGGGTTATAATAAAAGCACGACACCAGGGCCGGGATACAAAACTGAAGAAGCAGTGCGAGTACAACGGATACTGCCACCGCAAAAATACCAAGTTTGCAAAAAGCCCTGCGTATGGAGCGGTTTATCAGCTCCACAAACTGTACATCCTCCGCCGCAGGTTCCTGCTTCTGCACATCTCCGAAATCCTCAAAGGCAGCTTCCAGCTCCGGTATCTTTTCTTCCTCAAAAAGATAATCGCTGATCGCCTCATACTTTTCAATTTCTTCCTCCACCTGCCTTGCCTCTTCTTCAGACAGGCGCCCTTCCTTATATTTTCTAAGTCTCTCCTTATACGTCATAGCCCTTCACCTCCAGATATGTTTTCAGTTCCTTTTTGGCACGGTATGCCAGAACGCGGACATTTTCCGGCGTAAGTTTCAGCATGGCGGCGATCTCCTTCTGCCGGAAGCCGCCGAAATACTGAAGCACCAGAATCTCCCGCTTCTGCTCAGACAATTGCTCCAACGCCTCCCATAGTTCTCTGCGTTCCTCATTGCAGATAATCTTTTTCAGGATATCCTCATGTCCTGCCGGGATTCCCTCTCCCAATCCAACATGTTCGGAAAATATAAGGGATTTTTCCTTTTTCATCCAGTTATAGCAAAGGTTTCTGGCGACCATATAAAGCCATGCCCTCATATTCGTGTGGGAATCCTTCAATGCAGTAAATGCCTTTAAAAAGGTCTCCTGAAGAATATCCTCCGTCATACTTTTTTGTCCGCAGAGGGAATATACATACAGATATAATTCCCGGAAATATTGCTGATACAGAGTTTCAAATAACCGTTTATCCAGATTCCTCACCTCCTTCTGCCTATATAACAATTCTAACGGGAAAATGTTACAAAATACAGGGATTTTTATATGAATATCACCAGTTTACAACTTTTTGATTGTAAGCGGAAAATAATCGGCGTCTATAAAAGGAGCGCTACCTGTGATATCA
>JAUNGB010000054.1 GCA_030524715.1 Eubacteriales bacterium
ATTCTGGCAAAGTTGAAACGGAAATGCCTTCCCCCCTCCCGTGAATAGTAACGAATTAGCAACCCAACCCTTGAATTTTGCAAAAATCCTGTAGCTAATTTTCAAATATTCTGTTAAAATAACCTTAAGCAGTTCATTCACTTTATTCAGTCAGAATGTGATCCGTTATACCCGACCTGTTCAGGGAGACCGAATATATGAAACTTGTTAATACACCTTATGATGATGTTTTCAGAACTCTGTTGAATGACTGTACCGAACTGATTATCCCTGTTGTAAACGAAATCTTCGGCGAGAACTATAATGGAAACGAACCCGTTATCTTTTTCCAGAACGAACATTTCCTGAACCAGCAGGATGGAAATACCAATGAGAAAATCACGGACTCCTGCTTTGAGATCCAGGGGGCTATCCGTAAAAAATACCATATAGAATGTCAGAGCGCGCCAGACGGCAGTCTGGCGATCCGGTTCTTCGAGTATGACTCGCAGATCGCACTGGATAACGGCGAATTAACCAAACACTGTCTGGAAGTTACTTATCCGCATTCCGCTGTTTTATACCTGCGGCACACTTCCCGGACGCCGGACGCTATGACTATCAGGATAAATACACCGGGTGGGAGCATTTCCTATCAGATCCCGGTATTAAAAACACAGCAATATTCCATTGATGAAATATTTGAGAAAAATATGCTTTTCCTGATTCCCTTCTACATATTCTCTTACGAAAAAAATCTGGGCGAATATGATACGGACGCTGAGAAGATGGAAGAGCTTAAAAAACAGTACTTTGAGATAAGAAACCGATTGGATACCATATGCGCTGCCGGAATCATCAATGAGTATACCAAATGCACCATTATTGATATGTCCAGAAAAGTTCTGGAGCATCTTGCAGCCCATTATACCAATGTCAGGAAAGGAGTGATTTCTGTTATGGGAGGACACATCCTGGAACATGAAGCAAAAACTATTTTAAACCGCGGCATTCAGGCCGGAAAAAAGGAGGGCAAAAAAGAAGGCATCCGTGAGGGCATCCAGGCAGGCAAAAAAGAGGGCATCCGCGAGGGCATTCAAGCGGGCAAAAAAGAAGGTATCCGCGAGGGCATTCAGACAGGCAAAAAAGATACACTGTTGGAATTAGTCCGTGACGGACTTCTCAATGCTGAAGAAGCTGCTAAACGCCTGCAAATGGACGAACACGAATTTAAAAAACTTCTTTAATTACCTATTGTATTGCATCTGTATTGGTTAAAGTGAAGAACTGCAAAAATCTCCGGGAACTATTGTTCCCGGAGATTTTTATAGTGTATTCCATATATCCCTTCGTCAAATATCTGTACGATCCCATTTGTCGCAAAGAGATTGAATTTCCCGGGTAAAGCGATCCAGTTCCTTATTTGGGCAGCCCTCATTCTTCCGGATGACGGAAATAAGCCTGTGGCCCATTGCCAGCAATTTCTCGAAGGTACGGGCTGCTTTGGCTGCTTTCGGCGTCGCGGCGGTCTTTTCAATCTTTACACCCTTTGCTTCATATATGCAGGAATCCGCAAGTAAATCATACACAGTTCCGCTGAAAGGAGCCATAGTATCAAAACCATAATCGTCCTTTAACCGTTGTGCGAAAATTTCTGTCACGCTGTCTTCACCATGGGTAATAAATACTTTTTGCGGCTGATCCTTAAACGCTTTTACCCAATCGATCAGGCCATTTACATCCGCATGCCCGCTGATTCCCGGCATCTGGCAGATTTCTGCTGCCACATGGACAGCTTCTCCAAAAAGCTTTACTTCCTTTGCGCCCTCCAGAAGCGACCTTCCCAAAGTACCGATGGCCTGATATCCCACAAATAAAATAGTATTCTTTTCATCCCAGAGATTATGCTTTAAATGATGCTTAATACGGCCTGCGTCACACATCCCGCTGGCAGAAATGATAACCTTACATTCATCAACAAAATTAATCGCTTTGGAATCATCGCTGGTGACAGAGGTTTTTAAGCCGGGAAAGCTGATCGGGTTAATCCCCTTATGAATCAGTTCCATAGCCTCTTCATCAAAACAGTCATACTGATGTTCTCCAAAAATATTTGTCGCCTCAATAGCAAGCGGACTGTCCACATAAACCTTGAATCCGTCATGCCCGTGTACACGTCCTTCTTCTTTGATCTGGCGGATAAAATATAACATTTCCTGCGTGCGCCCCACCGCAAAAGAAGGAATCACCAGATTACCGCCTCTGTCAAATGTCCTCTGGATAACCTCTGCCAGAAGCCCCACATAGTCTGGTCTTTCTCCATGGCTTCTGTCGCCATAGGTGGATTCCATAACCACATAATCCGCCTCATGGAGATACTGCGGATCTTTAATCAAAGGCTGATTGAGATTTCCGATATCGCCGGAAAAAACAATGACTTTTTCTTTTCCTTCTTCTGTTATACGAACTTCAACACTGGCAGAACCAAGCAAATGCCCCGCATCCACAAAACGGACGCGGATACCTTCTGCCGGAACTATTTCCTTATCATATGGACACCTCACAAAATTGCGAAGCACGCCAAGGGCGTCCTCCATTGTATATGCCGGAATAAATTCCGGCTTGCCCTGCCTGCGGCCTTTGCGATTGCGCCATTCAGCCTCGAACATCTGAATATGGGCGCTGTCACGCAGCATAATATCACACAAATGGCATGTGGCGTCAGTTGCGTAGACAGGCCCCTGAAACCCTTTCGCATAGATAGCCGGCAAATTACCGGAATGATCCATATGGGCATGGGTAAGTAAAACGAAATCCAGTTCCCCGGGACTAACAGGAATATCTACGTTTTCATAATAATTAGGACCTTGCTCCATTCCACAGTCTACCAGAAACTTGCTGCCTGCCGCTTCCAGATAATAGCAGCTGCCGGTTACCTCATGGGTTGCCCCTATAAAAGTTATTTTCATGCACAAACCCCCTTTTGCCTGTAAACAATCACAAACTAATTGTATTGTAATTATTATACACAACAAAAGGGGGTTTTAACAGTCTTTTTCTGAATCCTTCTCTATAAATCTTTCGAAACTTTTTTTCTACAGTCCGATTTGAGGATACAGATTCCTAAAGTTTGCTTTATGCCCTAACTTGTTACTAATGTTTGATTTCAGTTGATCCTTTAAATATTTCGTTAATCTGTTACATTTCGTTAATCTGTTACTGCGAACACTTCTGGCCAAAGGACGGTAAAGGAAGTTTACAAGTATTTTTTCTCATTTGTATTTTTCATCCTCCGGACGTCATCCGTGTTCCGCTATTCAATTGTAAATTCTTTGATTTCAGTTGCTAATCCTTTTTCCGCCTGCTTGTCGAGGACAGACAGAAAAAGAAAGTTTAAAAATAAGATGCATTGTCAGGCCACGGCCCGAATTTTCCCCAAAATAAGCCGTCCTGACAGAACACCAGGCTCCTGCTGCCGTACAGACGCGGCAAGCGAAAGAAGTTAGAATTGGTGTCGTTAAAACATTTCACCCATATTTTTTGTTGTTTGTAAATGGTAATGCGTGTACAGCGCATTACTTTACTAAAATGCCACTTGTTAATGTCGTTGTCGATTCTTTGGTTCCACCATCTTTAGCAGCATGGTAGCCACGAACACGATAATAATGGTTGCTTGGTACAATGACATTGATACTTCTGCTTAAACTTGTTGCATCATCAAGTTCAAATCGCCAATATTTATATGTCGCATAACTTCCATCTTCTTTTTGCTCCAAATAAAGATACAAATAAACATTATCGCATTCATGATGACACTGTGTTAATCCATAAATATTTATCTCATTACTTGAAAGCTTCGAAATTTTGGCACTACCGTATGCCAAGTTATTGCTTCTCAGCAGACTATAACTGGTATCTTCCGAAAAATCTTCTGATGTCTCAGTTTCAGTTATTTCATCTAAAATACTGGAAGCCTGGACAGCAGATACAGGCAGGATCATATTTAAAGACAGCATACCTGCCAAAACGACAGTTCCTATTTTTTTTCTTCTGTTCGTACTTTCACTCCTTTCCAACTGCAAACTTACCCCTACACTATTAATACGATTTTAAACGCCTTAAATCACATCAAAAAGTCATATTTTTTATAATTTTTTTTAATTCATCCAGTTCTATTCTTCCATATACCTTGTATAATACATTATCTTGCCTCCATTGAGCCAATGAACTGGCCATAGTATCTTGTTTTTCCTTAATTTGCTGAATCTCAACTGTTATTCCCTCTACATCGATACTTATCTTCTGAGTATCATCCGATGGAAAACTATCCAGTTTACTAGATGTACTTTCATTTTCTTTATCAATGAAAAGCGATATTATATTCTTTTCATACAAATACTCCAATCTAGCTGTTTTCGAAAAGGAATCAACTTCATAATAAACAAACTCAAAGTTTCTCGGTCGATATAAAAACTCCGGCACTTCAACTCCCAATTTACTTTCAATATCTCCAATCGCCTGATACTCGTCACCGCTATCAGCTTCATTTCTATTGTCATTATCCATAACTATTCTCGTATCGTCTCCAACTAAGTATTTTACATTTTTAACAAAATACGTCCTATTCGCCTCACTAGTCATGCTGGCGGCAAACACGCACAGCACTCCAACGAACCCAAAGCCTGCCGCTTTAACAAACCGATAATGTCTGCCAGCCTTTTTGGATGTCCGGGCGGCGGCAGGGATGGGCATTGGAATGGTCTTTTCCTCCGCAGCTCCGGAAGAGCCTGCATCTGCCGGGGAAGAATCCTCATCCTCACGGTAGATGCCCTCCGCTTTTAAGCGCTCCACCAGCTTATTGTACGAGGCTAAAACCTCTTCCTCGGACTCTTCTTCGTAATCCTCGAATTCCCCGTCGGAGAAAAGAGCGGCTTCCAGGGCTTCTGCCTCTTTGATATACTGCTTCTCAAGCAGCTTTTTCCACTCGTCGTCTTCCTCAAATTTTTTATCCATTTTTTTCTCCTAGAATTTATCTCTCCCTATTCAGAGCATGTTTGAAAATCTATTCCCGCAATCTGCATCCCCCACTTTGTGGAATACATCTTGCATCAAACACGCTCTGGTCAAGTCTTTTTCCTCCTTGACAATTCTGCCACGGGGGTTCATAGTTATGGTAAAGAAAAAAGCATTTTCAGGAGGAACCCCTATGAAACATATTGTACTTACCGGCGGCGGAACCGCCGGACATGTGACTCCCAATATCGCATTAATCCCCAGACTGCAGGAATCAGGCTACGAAATTTCCTATATCGGCTCCTACGAAGGTATCGAAAAGAAGCTGATCGAAGAACTGGGTATTCCTTATTACGGAATTTCTTCCGGTAAATTAAGACGTTACTTTGACCCAAAAAACTTTTCCGATCCCTTCCGGGTCCTGAAGGGCTTCGGGCAGGCCAAAAAGCTTTTGAAGGAGCTTAAGCCTGATGTGGTATTCTCAAAGGGCGGTTTTGTCACAGTTCCTGTCGTCATTGCCGCAAAACGCTGCAAAATCCCGGCAATCATCCACGAGTCCGATATGACTCCCGGACTTGCCAATAAACTGTGTATCCCTTCCGCCGCGAAAATCTGCTGTAATTTTCCTGAGACTGTGGACAGTCTTCCCAAAGACAAAGCAGTCCTTACAGGTACTCCTATCCGGCAGGAGCTTTTAAACGGCGACAAGGAAGCTGCAAGGAAATTCTGCGGTTTCACTTCCTCTAAGCCAGTCCTGATGGTGATCGGCGGGAGCCTCGGCGCCGCGTCCGTAAATGAAAATATCCGCAAAATACTGCCTGAGCTTCTGAAAGAATTTCAGGTCATTCATCTTTGCGGAAAAGGAAAGACGGACGAAAGCCTGAACCAAACAGAGGGCTATGTACAGTACGAATATATAAAAAAAGAGCTTCCTGATCTGTTCGCACTGGCAGATATCGTCATCTCCCGTGCTGGCGCCAACGCCATCTGTGAAATCAGCGCTCTCAACAAGCCCAACCTTCTGATCCCTCTCTCTGCAAAGGCAAGCCGCGGCGACCAGATTTTAAATGCCCGCTCCTTCGAACGTCAGGGCTACAGCATGGTCATGGAAGAAGAAGAGATTACCGAAACGACCCTGTTAAATTCTATCCGCGAATTATATGCCAACCGCCAGTCATATATTGACGCAATGGCGGCAAGCAGCCATCTGGATTCCATTACCCGGATCACAGAACTGATTGAGGAATGCACCCGGTCTTAAAGGCCGGGCGTTTTTCCCGGCAGCTTCCAGACCTTCTCTTGTGAGTTTTTATACAGGATTCAGAGCAAATTCAACCTATATCTACTTTTCCAGCTCCTTTTTAATCCACCGTCTGGTTCTCATAACACGGTTATTGACATTATTTTTGCTTATACCGTATTCGGCGGCAACAGAATCCGGAGATTGGCCGTCACATTTTACCTTCATGATTATTTCGTAATTCGTCGGACTCCATTCCCATAATCTCTGGAGAACCATTTTCACATTACTGTTTGCCTCAATATCGTCCAGAAGGCTTTCTATGCTGCAAAAGCCCCTGAATGCCGTCAGATCAAAGTCTTCCCTGTCCATTACACAAAGTTCGTTTTTCACATAAGGCTTTTTCAAATGGTCTTTGGACATATTGACCGTAACCGTCGTAATAAACGCGCGAAGCTTTCTTTCACATGAGATATCCACCTTGTCGCACATTTTATACAGCCTGCAGAACACCTCCTGAACAATATCGTCGACCACAGCCTCGTCTTTTATGAACTTGCGGGCCATATCCTTTGAGAATCCCTGATATTTCAAATAAATATCCTCAAAATCCTCATTTGTCATTCTTTTTATCCATTTCCCGCCTCACCACGGCTATGCCTTCACTTTTTCCAAGATCTCCTCCCTGTCCTCGTCGCTTAAGGTTCCTGGAGTCCAGGTAAGGCCCACTCCGTCTCCTTTATACCTTGGAATTAAGTGCATATGGAAGTGAAAAACAGTCTGGCCTGCGGTTTCGCCATTGTTCTGCACAATATTGAATCCGTCGCACTGCAGCGCCTCCGTCATTTTTCCGGCCATTTTTTTTGCAAGAATCATTGCCTTTCCCGCAAGCTCATCCGGAAGCTCATAAATGTTGGCTGCATGTGCCTTCGGCAGGATCAGGGCATGCCCCTTGCTTGCAGGTCCCAGATCCAGAATTACGCGGAAATCTCCATCCTCATACAAAGTAGCAGCCGGAATTTCTCCATTGGCGATTTTACAAAAAATACAATTTTCCATTGTCCGTTCCTCCTTCAATATTCGATCAATATTCGATACTTATATCCTCTATTTTGTCGCATTTTCTCGATTTTTTCAATACGAAATTTGTTGATTATGCAAATTACTGGTGATAAACTTCCTCTTGAGGTGATGATATGCAGGAAAAATCAGCAGCAGAACAGCAAAATCAGGATTTTTCATTTATTTTGTCAAAATTTTCCCATGAGCTCCGAAACCCGATCGCATTAATCAGCAGCGAGCTCCAAATGCTGGTCTCCGACCATCCGGAGATTACTTCCTACAGATACTGGGAGGACATTATGGAAAATCTTGAATATGTCAAAGAACTGTTAAAGGAACTATCAGATTATAACAATGCGGGAAAGCTGTGCCGGGTTCCCACCGACACCTCTGCCTTTCTTCGAACAGTGGCAGAATCGTTCAGGCCGACGCTGGAATATCTCGGCATTTCCCTGGAAACGGATATCCCCTCATCCCTCCCTGTGCTTTCCCTGGATTGTATAAAAATACGTCAGGCACTTCTGAATCTGCTGCGAAATGCCCAGGAATCCATTTCGCACCCCAATGGCAAAATCCTTGTACGCGCAGAATGTCTCTCCCACGGCATCTGTATCTCTATCCGCGACAATGGGTGCGGCATGGAACCCGGGCAGCTGCAGGACATATTTGAACCCTTCGTCACGCACAAACCCGGCGGAACCGGACTTGGGCTTGCTGTCACCAGACAGATCATTGAAGCCCACCAGGGACGTCTGGAGGCGGAAAGCCGCCCTGATCAGGGCTCCGACTTCCGGATCTTTCTGGGATGACAGAGGATAAGAGCGCAAATAAATCCTCCTGCCATGCCGCCTACATGAGCGGCATTGTCCACGCCGCTGCTGGTAAAGCCGAAATAAAGTGAAAACGCTGCCATAATCAGTATCTGCCGTGTCGTAAGGTCTTCTACATGTCCTTTTTGGAGTATCAGTACACAGATCATGGCTCCCATCACCGCAAAAACTGCTCCCGATGCTCCTGCGGAAACAGCGAATTCCTGTTTCCGGATATCCAGGAACAAAGATACCAGATTACCCATAATACCGCCCAGAAGATAAATCAGGAGGAAGCGTACCTTTCCCACGGTACGCTCCAGCCTGCCGCCAAGCACAAACAGAACAAGCATGTTGTTTGCAAGGTGCTCCATCCCGAAATGCAGGAACATGCTTGTGATTATGCGGTAATACTCGCCGCCGTCAACAATATACGGCGTATAGGCAGCGCCGCATTCCACCATATGCAGCATATCTTCTGTACCTCCGGTCATATCTGCCGCGAAGAAGATCACAATATTCAATATGATCAATATTGCCGTCATCGGCTCTTTTTTTAATTCTTCCACATGCATCCCCTTTTCTATACAATCTATGTATGACGAAAACGCCAAAAGGTATTTTTACGCCCCACTTTGCGGCATATTTGCCCCGCATTCGGTCAACATAGCCCATCCCTCATTTGTGTCAAATCTCCCACAAACTGTGACGCACATCTGACAGAAAGCAATTTTCAAACACGCTCTAAGGTATTGTAACAGATTTTGTTCTGTATTTCAAAAAATATAAGTGTTTTTTATTGTATTTAATGAGTTTTTTATCATATTTGATGAGAAGGATATCATAAATGCGTTATCAATATATGACTCCAGAGTGTTTTTCTGTCCCGGGCTTCGGATATTTTTCTTGAAAACCTATTAAATATATGGTAATATTGGGTTATTAAATGAGGTGAGGAATATGAAGATTTCAACAAAGGGAAGATATGCCCTGCGAATGCTCCTGGATCTGGCGGAGCACAGGAATACCGGATTTATTGCCCTGAAGGATATTGCCAGACGTCAGGGAATTTCCAAAAAATATCTGGAACAGATCGTGCCTTTACTGAACCGCTCCAACTATCTTCTGACAAACCGGGGTTTTCAGGGAGGCTACCAGCTTGCTATGTCCCCGGACAAATATACCGTAGGCGATATCCTGCGGATCACAGAGGGCAGTCTTGCCCCTGTCGCCTGTCTGGATCATGAAACCAATATGTGCGAGCGTCAGGGAGAATGCGCCACCCTTCCCGTCTGGCAGGGGCTTTACGCCGTTATCACAGATTATCTGGACAATATCACACTTCAGGACATTCTGGATCAGCAGGCGGAAAAAGCCGGAAATGAATATATTATCTGAAGAATCCAAAGATTATGCCGGGCAAATGAACAGCCAGCCGGAATCTGATATATTTTACGCAAAACTGATATATCAAATTTCGGTTGGCTGTTTTTTGTTGCCTTGGCAGAATTTTGTTACTGTTTATTCCCAAACCCTGCATTGGCTGAAAAGCCTGGGATGTACTCAACAGGAATTTAGTTACTGTTTACTCCCAAGCTCTGCACTGGCTGCAAGCTGGGATATAATTGGCAGGATTCTATTTGCTGTTCTGCTGGCTGTTCTTTGGCAGTATAACAGTGACCTCAGTCCCTTTTCCTTCTTCACTGGACAGCTCCACAGTACCTCCGAGAAAGGCCACGCCGTGTTTTACGATAGACAGCCCCAATCCTGTTCCTTCTATCTCAGTGCAGTGGCTTTTATCCACCCGGTAGAATCGTTCAAAGACGCGCTCCTGGTCTTCCCGCGGGATTCCGATTCCCGTATCCCTGACAGTGATCGTAACTTTTTCGTCATCCTCTCTTAAATGAATACTGACGGTACCGTCCTCCCTGTTATATTTCACGGCATTATCACAAAGATTATAAAGAACCTCCTCCAGGATCGGCCGCACTGTACGGTAGATCATCCTCTCTCCATCCAAATACAGATGCACGTTTTTCTTCTGTGCGGCTTCATTTAGATTTTGGAAAACCTCCCTGGATATGGCACATAAGTCCACACTTTCCGGCTCGTAGGGAACCTCTCCTTCATCCAATTGGGAAACCTTGATGGTATCCTCCACAAGCTGGATCAGGCGCTGCGCCTCACTGTAAATTTTTCCCGCAAACTTGGGAATATCCTTCTCGCGGACGATTCCCGCCTGAATGATCTCCGCAAAACCCGAAATAGCCGTAAGCGGTGTTTTCAATTCATGGGAAACATTCGCGGAAAACTCTCTCCGCAGATTTTCTCTTTCTACCTTTTCCGTCACATTCATCAGCAGAAGCACTGCTCCTACTGTAGCCCCCGTGCGCGTTACAGGATTTGCTATCATCTCCACATAACTGCCGTCCAGCTTCAAAAGGGCGGTTTTATGTTCCCCGTCCAGCGCCTGCTCGATCACTTTGCGGAATTCCTCGCTCCTGTTCAGAAAATACACGCTTTCGCTGTTACTGGGTTCATGTACATGAAAGATTTTCCATACGCTGGCGTTGCCGGAAAGGATCGTCGTATGCTGGTCGATTACCAGAAGACCCTCCTGCATGTTTTCGGTGATAATAGAAAATTCTTCCTGCTGCCTTCTGGCGGAATCCAACTGTTTTTTTATCTGCAGGTTCTGCCTGTGTATCTTGCTGAGAAGCGGCTCAACTTCCTCATAGGCCTGGTTTTCCTCCGGATGCTCCAGATCAAGGGCATTCACCGGCTCCATAATCCTTTTGGATATTCGGAAGGCAAAAATCCCGGATAACACGATCATCAGGGCCAGGATCCAGAGGATCGGCTGTACAAGCTCCATCACCAGTGTAAGAACAGAATATTGTGTGCTGGATACCCGCAGGATCTCCCCGTTATCGAGGCGCAGCGCATAATACATCGTTCTTTCCGAAAGGGTTTTTGACATTCTCTGCGCCCCTCCGCTTCCGTATTTTTCTGCCAGTTGAATTTCCTCCCGGTCGCTGTGGTTTTCCATATCCGAGGCCTCGGCCGCACTGTCATAAAGAACAGTTCCGTCCTCTGCCACCAACGTGATCCTTGAATCGGTCTTCTTTATTTTTTCCAGATAATCCACTCCCTGCATTTCGACTCCCGGAGCCAGATAAACCGCCTGTTTTTCCAGTTCTATCTCTATCTGACCGCCGAAATACCGATACAGGATACCCATGACAAAAGCCAGTCCCAGCGCCAATACGACCGCTGAAACCAGCATGATAGATTTAAATATTTTTTTTGCCAATCTATTTTCCTCCCATTTGGTGTTCATTGTTTCTATGTTCCCCGGTAATGGAAAATTCCACCCACTCCGCAATATTCACCGCATGGTCGCCAATTCTTTCCATATATTTTGCCGTCATCAGAAGGTCAAGGCCCACCTTGGCATCCATATCCTGATAGATCAGATCCGCAAGCTTTTCCTTTACCTGATTGAATGCGCCATCCACAAGATCGTCATAGTCAATGACCTTTCTGCACAGCTCCAGATCGGTTTTTACAAAGGCATCCACGCTTCCGGTTACCATTTTCACAGTTTCCTCTGCCATCTGCCCGATCTCATCAGGCACCCTGACGGCATTTTTATCAATAAACAGCGACAAGTCCGCAATATCCGCGCACTGGTCGCCGATACGTTCCATATCCGAAATCATTTTCAGGGCCGCCGATATTTCACGGAGATCCCGTGCCACCGGGTGCTGATGAAGAAGGAGCCGCATACACAGTGTCTCGATCTCCCTCTCTTTTGAATCTATTTCCCTGTCCGTATCAAATACCTGCTGCGCCAGTTCTTCTCCCTTTCCCTGAATTGCTTTTGCCGAAAGGGATATGGCTTTTTCACAAAGGCTTCCCATTGTGATCAATTGTACATGAAGCTCTTCAAGCTGCCTTTCAAATCGAGTTGCCATATCAACCAAACCTCCCTGTAATATAATCCTCTGTCCGTTTATCCGCAGGCATGGAAAACAGCTTATCCGTATTGTCAAATTCCACTACCTCTCCAAGCAGGAAGAATGCTGTTTTATCAGATATTCGTGTCGCCTGCTGCATGTTATGGGTAACGATTACGATAGTATAATCCTTTTTCAGTTCGATGGCCAGTTCTTCGATTTTTGAGGTCGAAATAGGATCCAGGGCGGAAGTGGGCTCATCCATCAAAAGCACCTCCGGCTGTACGGCAAGGGCTCTTGCTATGCAGAGACGCTGCTGCTGTCCGCCGGACATTCCAAGGGCGCTCTTTTTCAGCCTGTCCTTTACTTCCTCCCAGATTGCAGCATCCCGGAGGGATTTTTCCACGATCTCATCCAGCTTTGCTCTGGAACGGATGCCGTGGGTTCTCGGGCCGTAAGCAATATTATCGTAGATACTCATAGGGAAGGGATTCGGCTTCTGGAAAACCATCCCCACACGTTTACGGAGAAGATTTACATCCATATCTCCGTAAATATCCTGTCCGTCAAGTTCTACCTTTCCGGTGATCACACAGCCCTCCACAAGATCGTTCATTCTGTTTAAGGACTTTAAAAGCGTGGATTTTCCGCATCCGCTGGGGCCGATAAAAGCGGTAATTTCCTTTTCCGGTATATGCATATTGATTTCTTTCAGGGCATGGAAACTACCATAATGCAGGTTCATATCTTCTATAGAAATTTTTGTTGTTTCACTCATGATTGTTGTCCTTTTATTCTTTTTTATCCGTTTATCTTTATCTATTCTTTAATTTTTACATTTAATGATTTGGGCGTCAAAAAGATAATTCAATAACCGAAATCACTATATTTTATTTTTTAATATTTTTTAATCTTTTTTAGCCTTTATTCTTTAACCGTTATTCTTTATCCGTATCCCTTCGCAATTCGTTTCGCGGCCATACCGGACAAGCCGTTGATAACCAGAACAAACAGCAGAATCACAACCGCCGTCGCAGAGGCCTGGTTCATATGAAGCCCCTCGCTGGACAATACGTACATGTGCAGAGCCAGAGTTCTTCCTGATCCCATCAGGCTGTCCGGTACCTGGGCGACTGTACCTGAGGTATAAAGCAGAGCCGCCGTTTCCCCGATCACACGGCCTATGGCAAGGATGATTCCTGCAAGGATTCCGGGTACTGCCGAAGGCAGAACAATGGTAAAAATGGTGCGGAGCTTGCCGGCGCCCAAACCGAAGCTTGCCTCCCGATAGGAGTCCGGAACTGCCTTAAGCGCTTCCTCGGAGGTACGCATGATCAGCGGCAGTACCATAATGACCAATGTAAACGCCCCCGCAAGCAGGGACATTCCCCACTTCAGTGTGGTTACGAAAAACAGGAGACCAAACAGGCCATATACAATAGACGGAATACCGGAAAGCGTTTCTGCCGTAATGCGGATGATCCCTACAAATTTGTTGCCTTTCTTTGCATATTCTACAAGGTAAATTGCGGCAAAAATTCCAAGCGGCGCAGCGATCACAAGGGACACAACCGTCATAATAAAGGTGTTGATCAGAGAAGGTACCAGCGATACATTTTCCGAGGTGTATTCCAGGCTGAACAGACTGGGCGTCAGGTATGGAATACCCTTTACCATAATATAAACAACCAGAAACAACAGCATGGCAAAGGTAGCGGCTGCGGCAAGCATGGTCAGCAAAGCCAGAATGCCGGAGCCGGGGTGATGGATATAGGATTTCATATGGTCCGCAAAAGTGGAATTGTTTCTTTTGTTTCTTTTTTCAGTGGCTGCCGGAGCTTCCACTGCTGCGATATTAGTTTGCATTTTCTGCCCTCCTGTTTAATAGGGAAAGACTTAAGTTAATAATCAGAATAAAGACAAAAAGGACTACAGCTGTAGCGATCAGCGCCTCCCTGTGAAGTCCGGTGGCATAGCCCATTTCTGTTACGATGTTGGCTGTCATTGTACGGACTCCTTTCAGTATTCCCGCAGGCATTCTGGGCTGATTTCCCGCTACCATGATAACGGCCATTGTCTCCCCGATGGCACGTCCGATTCCAAGAACCACAGCAGCCAGTATACCGGATTTTGCGGCGGGAAGCATGATACAGAAAATGCTTCGTTCCTTGGTTGCGCCAAGGGCCAGTGATCCTTCATAGTAGCTTTCCGGGACACTGCGGATCGCCGATTCCGTAGGCCCTATGATCGTCGGAAGTATCATCATTCCCAGAAGAAGGGAAGCTGCCAGCATACTCGTACCGGTTCCTCCGAAAATCTGCCGGATCAGCGGCACTAAAAGGATCAATCCGAAAAATCCATATACGATGGACGGCACGCCTGCCATCAGCTCGATTCCTGATTTCAATGGTCTGTATATTTTTTTTGGACAGTAGCGCGCCATAAACACAGAGGTCAGAAGCGCAATGGGAACGCCTATGATAATGGCTCCTCCGGTCACGTAAATGCTCGCTACGATCATGGGAAGAATCCCGTATTTATCATTGGACGGCTTCCAGACTGTACCAAAAAGGAACTTCAGCGGTCCTATTTTTCCGATTGCCGGAATTCCGTTTGCAAAGAGGAAAAGGCAGATCAAAAATACGGCCAGAACGGACGTACAGGCGGCGATCAGAAACAGAAATTTCATGCCTTTTTCTTTTATATCACTCATGTATTTATTGTAATTTTTTTATAATTCTTCTTAGTAATTCAATTCACAATTTTTGTAATTCAGCACGCAGGACGAATGTCTCAAGTGGCTGCTCCTGCATCACAAAGTTCCGTCATTCAAGCCTCTGTCATACAAGTCTGTGCTCCCTGTGACGCAGAAGCAGCCATTCGAGGCTGGAGCGTGTTTGAAAATCCATTTCCGCAATCTATACTCCTCACTTTGCAGGAATCTCATCTCACGAAAAGCAATTTTCAAACATACTCTGGTTTCCGGCCAAGTACCGGATGGGTCAGCCCCGGTCATATGGTATCACTGAATATCCGGCGGCAGGATTATTCTGCAAGAGCTTCCCACTCTGTGGTTTCGCCGGTGAAGATGGATTTTACCTGTTCCGTGGTCATATCTTCGATCTCATTGGTGTTGTTTACAATGACTGCAATTCCGTCGCGGGCAATTACCTGCGGGGTAAGGCCCATCTCTGTCTCTTCATCCTTAAGCTCACGGGACGCCATTCCGATATCGCAGATTCCTTCTGCCGCGGAGTTGATACCTGTAGTGGAATCACTCTGCTGTACTTCTACTGTTACGTCTGAGTTAGCCGCTTCATAGGCTTCTTTTAATTTTTCCATAACAGGCGCTACGGAGGAAGAGCCTGCCACTACGACCTTGCCGGACACTCCTGCCGCTTCATAAGCAGGCGCTTCTGTGTCTTCTTTAATATATCCGTTGTCCTCGATAATCTGCTGGCCTTCCGCACTCATGATGTAATTGATAAAGTCCTGTGCTGTCTCGCTTACTTCCGCTCCTGTTACAATATTGAAGGGACGGGATACCTTATATGTATCGTCAGCTACATTTTCAGCGGTAGCTTCCGCTCCGTCGATCTTTACTGCCTTTACTGTATCATTCAGGGAGCCAAGGGAAATGTATCCGATCGCATTTTCGTCTCCTGCTACGGTAGTCATCATAACAGAGGTATTGTTGGTGATGCTGGCTTCTTCAGTAGTCATATCCACCTTTTCGCCGTCCTGCTCTTCTTCGATCCCGAACAATTCAATAAACGCGCCTCGTGTTCCGGAGCCGTCCTCACGGGATACTACGGTGATCGTTCCGCTTGCCGCAAACGCTGCGGTTGTGAATGCGGTTGTTCCAATGATTGCTGCGGTCAGAATGCTTACAATTTTTTTCTTCATAATAAAAAATCTCCTTTTAAATTTCACTTTCAGATTTTGTTAATGTTTTTCCTGTAAATGATCTGTTCCCTCAAACGAACTGTTTCCTCATTTACAAGTGACATTATAAAAACCGAAAGTAAAATCCAAAACCCTGTTACTGTAAAATATACGTAAAAGTAATTCTGCGAAGAAGAGCGGAAGCATTGTCTGTACAGAAGCGATCGCAAGGCTATGGCTGAGAATATTTACAGGATAGATTTAAATATAAAGAAAAGCAGGACACGCTGTAACCTTGTCTGCTTCAGACGCAAGAAAAAGCCCCGACCGGAAAATATCCGATCGGGGTATTATTCTTACATTCAAGACTCGCTCGGGAGTCATCCCACATCCGATATATTTGAAAGAGCCGCCTGGCGGAGTTCCATAACGATCTCCCGGCTCTCTCCTTTTTCTATCTGGAAATCATATCGTTTGGCCAGAATATTCCCGTTGGGAAGACGATTGGAAGTAAGGATCCGGTATGCTCCCGGTTCCACATCTATTTCAAGCCTGCCGTCCTTCCAGACAGCATCCCGCAGCTTCAGAGAACAGAAACCATCTGCCCCGGCCCTTGCGATGGTCCAGTTCTGAAAGCACGTCCAGAGGGTATCTCCATTTTCGATCAAAGTAATATGGGCATCCTTTTTACGTTTCTTCAGTACACGTACAAAGGCTCCTCCCGTCCAGTATTCCATCGCTCCGTCTGCCGGATTCAGCCTTGCCGGGATTCCCAGAGTACGGGCGATGGCCACAAATAAGATCCTTCTGGATTCCCTTCCCGCCACTCCAAGCTTCAGAGCAGCCGCCGGTGTGGTATAAACGCTCAGGCGTTCCTTATCATCCTTCGCGACAATATGCTCTTCAATCCATTCCCAGATGCTGGCCGGAGTCTTGCGAAAGTCTTCCTGCTGCTCATAGGTGAAATATCCCTGAATGCTTCTGCGCCATTTTGTCAGTACCTCGTCTCCAATTCTGGGATTCCATATATATTTCAAAAACAATTCCGCAGGATACTGATCCCTGTACACGTAAGACTCCTCGTAGTGCTCCATCAGCACCTCGGGCAGTGCGTCCAGCCTGTCCTTTTCTGATAAAACAGACATCAGCCTGTTGGCCCGTTCTGTCTTGTATCCTAAAAAGCAATCCTTCCAGAGCGGACGGAAATGCTCCGTCTTCTTGCGGCGCCTTTCCGCCGCTTCGGCCAGACGGCGGCTGTTTTCCTCTTCCTGCTCCGGTGTGGTCCGGCATTTGTTCCCTGCCGTATCCACAGGCGCATACATATCAAAATCCACCCAGAAGCCCTCTTCCGGTTCCGCACCAAGAACGCACCAGAATTCGTCCTCTTCCCTGGTATCCGCGATCAGCTCCCCGAATTCTCCCTGATATCCTGCATAAATATGGAGACTTCCCAGACCGGTTTCCATGGTTACGCTTCCGTCAGCCCCGGTCATAAGCTTTGCCACGGGGGCAAATTCGGCATAGTTCATAACCTCCGCCAAAACCTGGGCACCCTTTAGCGGGCAGCCGTCCAGATCTTCCACGTGGATGGTGATCTGCTTTGTTTTGGCGTATCTCCCAAGCTGGCTGTACATGGTATTCATTCCATCAACGCCTGCAATTCCGTTTTCGGGCTTTACGGTGTCAAACCACCGGGAATGTATTACCATGGCACGGGACGCCGCATTGGTAAACCATCCCTTATCCAATACGGCCTCCGGCTCGCAGGCTCCCAGATAATGCCATGTTCCATCACACCATGCCTCCACCCAGGCATGATTATCATCACAATGGGACCACTTGGGCACATAAATCTGCCGTGCAGGAATCCCCACGCTTCTGAGCGCGTTTACCGTAAATCCGGATTCCTCCCCGCAGCGTCCGAAGCCGCACCGGTAAACATCCAGCGCAGAGCTCGTCCTCTCATCTGTGGACCGGTATTCAGACTCCCCAGCGCACCAGTAATTTACCTCCAGGCAGGCCTGCTCCATTCCCATTCCGGCGATCCGTTCATTTATTCTCTTCCAGAATAACGTCCGGCACGGCCTGATCTCTTCTTCGTTTACCCGGTGATACAGCACATAATTCAGGAAAATTTCCTCCGGCATTTCCCGGCAATAGGGGGAGTTTTTCCACAGATAAACGCCCTGTAATGCATAATCCAGATAAGTGTCGAAAGAGTAGTTGCCCACGTCACTGTACGGCATATTTGCATATAAATATTTCAATGCTACGACGACTTCCTCATTCCAGGATTCAAGCCTCTTTTTGACTTCTTCTGCCGGGCCCGGCAGGGCAAGGCAAAAGTCTTCAAACTCCTGAAATATTCTGTCTCTGTTCTTCTCCAAAAACATATGATTCTCCTCTTACGCATTCCGCTCAGTGCATCATTGCGTTCATAAGCATAAGGTAAAGCAGAATACGAATGTCCGCTTTACATAATAAGCGCAATGCTGTACCAGTTTCTTAATTTTCAGGCATACTCTCATATCCGGACTAGCCGCCTATAGAGGCGGGAGTCATCCCACATCTGATATATAACCGTCAAAAATTCAGCTCTTCAATATCCTCATAACCATATCCGCCATCCCTACGGAATAACCGCTGGCGGCAAACATTCCTTCCGCTGCTCCGTCCGTAACCACCACCAGAGGAAGCTTATCCGGAGCCACATACATCCTTCTTGCAGTCATCTCCAGATCCTTTCCGAAAATATCATAGAATACCTTTACATCCGGCAGCGCCTTCCTGCATCTGGAAAGTGTGGGATCGCTTAAATCTTCCGGTCCGCGGACAATGAACAGAAGCTGTTCCTGACACTGCCTGTACTCATTCTGCATTTCCACAAGCTCATTTAAAATATGCTCTGTGGGTTCCTTGCTTACCTCCAGCCAGATGAGCACCCTTCTGCCTTCGGCAGTCAGTTCACCGACAGAATGGGCGGCGCCGTCCATATCGGTCAGGTCATAGTCAGGAATGCTGTTGCGCTGCAGCATATCTGCCAGGCAGGCATCCCGCAGCTTTAGCTCCGCCTCTTTATGCTCGCCCTTTTCGATCCGAAGGTCATACTGTTTGGCAAAAATGTTTCCTGTAGGAAGCCGGTTGGCAGTAATGACCCTGTATTCCCCCGGTTCCACATCCAGCTCCAGACGCCCCTGTTCCAGACGGACATCCCACATATTCAGAGGATAGTAGCCGTCTTCCTCCAATTTGGCAATGGACCAGTTCTGGAAGCATCCCCAGGTAAGATCCTTATCTCCTTTAAGGGTAATATAGGCTCCCTTCTCCGCTTCCTTTAACACTCTTACAAAACGTCCATCCTTCCAGTATTCCATCGCTTTGTCCACAGTATTCACTCTTGCGGGAATACCCAGAGTTCTTGCGATTGCCACAAACAGCACACGTCTTGACTTCTTTTCTGCAAATCCAAGCCTGAGAGCCGCCGCCGGAACCGTATACACAGTCATACGCTCCCGCTTTGTTCTGGATTTCATGTTCTCTTCGATCCACTTCCAGATTTCGGACGGTTCTCTCCGGAAAAGTTCTTTTTGCTCAGGGCTGAAATATTCCCTGATCGCCCGGCGCCATTTTGTCAGCACCTCTGTCTCAACCCTGGGGTTCCATATATATGGAAGAAAAATCTCTCCTGGATACTGCCCTTCATAGGCCAGCGATTCCTCATAGTGCTCCATGAGAATCTCCGGATCGGCATCCTGTCTGTCCTTTTCGGATAACACTGCCATATATTCCTTTGCTTTTTCCGGCTGGTCAGGCAGGAAAGCATCCATCCAGCGAGGACGGTAGGCTTCTGTTTTTTTTCTGCGGATTTCCGCGGCCTCTGCAACACGGCGGTTATTTTCCTTTTCCTGTTCCTTTGAAACATACTTCTGTTCCTTTACAGAGTCAGCAGGCGCCGTCATGTCAAAATCCATCCATACCTCATTTGGTTTCTGTTCCCCGAGAATACAACGGCAGGTGTCCGAATCCTTTGTATTGATCAGACACTCCCCATATTCTCCCTGATAAGATGCGAACAGATGCAGGCTTCCCAGCCCTGTTTCCAGTTCCGCAGTTCCGTCTGCTCCTGTAAACATTCTGGCAATGGGGCCGAACGCGGAATAATTCAGCACCTCCACCAGAATCTTAGCACCCTCCACAGGGCAGCCGTCCAGATCCTCCACACGAACCGTAATGGTCTTCGTGTCCGCATAACGCGAAAGCTGATTTCTGATAACCGCAATGTCTTCTGAACCCATTGCCTTTTCGCCGCTGTAATTACAAAAGTTTCGTGACTGTACCATCATAGCACGGGAAGACGCATTCGTAAACCACCCTTTATCCAAAACAGCCTCCGGTTCGCAGGCGCCCAGATAATGCCACTCACCGTCGCACCATACTTCTACCCATGCATGGTTGTCATCGCAGTGGGCCCACAGAGGCGCATAAACCTGACGGGCCGGAATCCCCACGCTCCGAAGGGCATTTACAGTAAATACCGACTCTTCTCCGCACCGTCCGTATCCCTTCTGATAGGCATCCCAGGCGGAGCTTGTCCGTGCGTCCGTGGCCTGATAAGTCATCTCCTGAGCACACCAGTAGTTTATTTCAAGGATGGCATTTTTCATATCCATTCCGGCGATCCTGCCCGCAAGCTTCTCATGGAAAAATTTCCGGCAGGGCTTGATCTCTTCTTCATTAACCCGATAATGCAGTACGTCCTCCAGAAAAATCCCTTCCGGTATCCCCTGACAATAAGGGGAATTTTCCCAAAGATAAACGCCGTGCTGCGCATAATCAAGATATGCTGCGAAGGAATAATTGCCTGCGTCGCTGTAAGGCATGCTGCCATAATAAAATTTCATTACCAGGGCTGTTTTGTCATCCAAAGCGCCAAGCTCCTGTTTGATTTCCCGGGAAAGGCCGGGCAGGCTGCGGCAAAACTCTTCAAATTCCTGATTGATCCTGTCTCTGCTATTTTCCAAAAACATGTGGCATTCTCCTTTTCTGTATCGTAACATGATGAAACTTCCTTACAGGCTTTCCAGTACCTGGCACGCCTGGCGGATCTTTTCTTCCTGGGTTCTGATGATCTCAAATTCACTGATCGAGGCTACCCCCATGCTCACCCCCTCTTTACGGTAAACCATCCGGCTTTCCAGATTCTGTTTGCCGGACATATGAAAAGCATGTGCCCCGGTGTAGGGCTGGATCCGGCGGATCGTATCCGCATCCACTCCGCTTCCCACCTGAATGGTGATCTTTCCCTCTTCCCGCTCTACAAGCTTTTTCAGCATATCCTTGCCCTCCAGACAATAGTTTTTCTGCCCGGAGGTAAGGATCGTAGCAATTCCCAGTTCCTTTGCCTGCTCCATGGCTTCCAGAGGATCCGCGCATACATCGAACGCCCTGTGAAGGGTTACGGACATATCCCCCGCTTCCTCCATCAAAGCCTTCATCTGCTCCATATTCAGAGTTCCGTCAGGCTTCAGGATACCGATAACGACCCCGTTCGCCCCAAGCTTCCTGAAATTGCGCACCTCCCTCCGGATAATCCGGAATTCGTAATCCGTATAGCAAAAATCCCCAAAGCGCGGGCGGATCAAAATATGGGTGCAGATATCCGAATGCTCCCGTATTTCCTGAAAAAGGCACGGGCTTGGGGTAGTTCCCCCGATAATCAGACTCCCGCACAATTCAATTCTTGACGCCCCGCCGTTCTGCGCCGCAAGCGCGGACTCCACAGAATCCACACAAGCCTCCAAAATATAGTTTTCCATTGTAACAACCCCTCTCTTACCTTCTGTCTCCGGCACATAGATAATACATACTGGTCAGCCCGGCCCCGCTTGCTCCTGTGCTCTGATATTCAAATACAGGCGGATCTACCCAGGCAGTCCCCGCAATATCCAGATGCAGCCACGGCGCCTGCTCCGCAAACCTGCGGATAAACAGCCCTGCCGTGATACTTCCTGCAAACCTTCCCCCGGTGTTCTTTACATCTGCAATATCACTGTCGATCAGCTTCTCGTATTCATCATAGATGGGAAAACGCAGATAGCGCTCTCCCGACTTTTCATAGGCGCGTTCAAAATCCCTGCAGAATTCCTCGTTGTCGCACAGCATACCAGCCGCGCCAAATCCCAGACAGGAGCACACGCAGCCTGTCAGGGTGGCGATATCCAGAACCCTGTACGCATGTTCCCCGCGTACGGCGTAGGTCACGGAATCCGCCAGGATCAGCCGCCCTTCCGCATCCGTATTTAAAATCTCGATGGTTTTGCCGCTGTAGGAGGTGATCACATCCCCCGGAAGCAGGGAACCGTCGGACAGCCTGTTTTCTACCATGGGGATCACCCCGGTCACGTTGACAGGAATCCTGTTCTTTGCCAGCGCATACACCGCGCCCGCCACTGCTGCCCCGCCGGCCATGTCTCCCTTGATCCCACTCATGGAGGAAGCGGGCTTCAGGCAATAGCCGCCTGTATCGCAGGTAACTCCCTTGCCCACCAGGGCGGTGATCCTGTCGTCACAGGGATTTCCTTTATAACGGATAATGCACAGGTATGGATCGTACGCGCTGCTTAACCCTATGCTCAGTATTGCGTTCATTCCCAGTTCCTTCATCTTATCCTTGTCCAGGATTTCCACCTCTACATTTACTTCCTCAGTCAGGCGGGAAAAAAGCTGCCGCACCTCCCGGGCGAAATCCCCCGGCCTTAAAAGGTTCCCGGGACGGTTTGTCATATCCCTTGTCCAGAAAATACCCTCAACAAGCGTTTCCGTTTCTTTTACAATATTTTCCGCCTCGGCAGGAAGCCCTGTAAGCTCAATGCTCCATTCCTTTCTCGGAACGACGGGATAACGCTCCGGCTCAAAGGTTCCCAGAAGCATTCCCTCTACGGCGTCGCTTACATAGGAGCATCCCTTTTTTTCTATAAGCTCTGTCAGATCTGCGGAAAATTCTGTCCCCTCCAGTTCTTTTACTGCCTTTGCATAAAGCTCTTTTATCTGTACTCTGTCCGTGAATCCGGCAGTGTAGTCAACGGGCAAAACCGGAAGGCTGCTTGCCTTGACTAATCGTATCATTACCTATTCCTCTTTTCCTCTTATATTAATTATTTTATTAATGATTTTTGTATATTTATCAGTATAGCTGCACTCCGGCAGATTCCAGCGTTCCAATGGCGGCAGGATCCGGAGCCTTGTCTGTTATAATACCATCTATATCGTCAAAATGGGCAAATTTATAAGAATCATTAAAATAAAATTTGTCTCTCTCCATTACTAAATAAATATGTCTGCTGCTGGAGATCGCGGCTTTTTTGGTCATTCCGTCCTCCACCCCGAAGGTCGTAACGGACATATCGGTCATATCCAGCCCGCAGGTTCCGATAAACGCCCTGTCAAAGCTGTACTGCCTGATCACTTCGATGGCAGCGGAACCCATGAATCCGTTTACGGTGCGGTACATGATTCCCCCGGTACCCACAGCCGTAATAGCAGAGGATGTGGCAAGTATCTGCAGAATATCGATCATATTGCTTACGACCACAATGCGCCTGCCCGACTCTGCCAGAAGCTTTGCCAGCTTGATATTGCTGGTGGAAATATCAAGGAAAATGGTTTCGTTATCCTTGATCAGCTTAAAGGCCTTCTGGGCTATGATATCCTTTTTTTCTACATTGACGCTCCTGCGGTCAATAACATCCCTGTCCAGCGGATAATCTCCTGATAAAATAGCTCCTCCGTAGGTGCGTTTCAGGTGGCCTCCCTTTTCCAGCGTTTTCAGATCCTTGCGTATACAGTCGTCCGTCACGTGAAATTCCTCACTTAAGGAACGCACTTTGACCTTCCCGTATTCGCGGAGCATCTGCAGGATCGCTTCCTGTCTTTCTTCCGTAAACATATTTTCCCTCCCATCATACCTTCTCCTGGCAATTATATGTTGTCAGCCCCCCAGAGCGTGTTTGAAAATTTATTTCCGCAATCTGCATCCCCCACTTTGTGGAATACATCTTGCAGAAAGTAATTTTCAAACACTCTCCAGCCTTGCAGTTACTGCAAGGCACGTTACTTCAGGATCACCTCCAGGACTGTATCTGCCGGATCCGGCAGAACGGGATCCGGCCCGAGATCCACAAAAAGGATATCCGGATAATCGCTGTGCGTCCAGCTTGTGGAAACGGGCGCTTCCGCTCCTGTGGCAAGATAACGGATAGCCTTTACGTCTTCTTTGGCAATTCCCATCAGAGGTACAGGGCCGATGGAATTTTCGTATAAATGAAAGTAAATATGCTTCCCGTTCCTGGTAACCCGCCCGTTCTCCGGTTTCGCGATCCCTGCCCTGGTACACCCGTAAATACTCCTGGAATTTGCGGCCATCCATGCGCCGATCTCCTTCAGCGCCCTTACAGATTGTTCCGGAATATTTCCGTGGATATCCGGGCCGATGTTCAGGATCATATTTCCTCCCTTGGAAACGCATTCCACCAGCTTTTTGATCAGCATGGAAGCCGGCTTGAAATACCGGTCTGTGGCATGATAGCCCCAGTTGCCGTTCATGGTGACACAGGCCTCCCAGTACATGTCGTTTCCGTTGACGTCTTTGATCCCCTCCGGGGGGATCATCTGCTCCGGCGTGACAAAATCCCCGTGGTAAGGAGACGGATTACCTGTGGCAAGAGAACCGTATCCCTCGCCGCTTACCTCCAGGCGGTTATCAATGATCACATCCGGCTGGAGCTCTCTTACCATCTGAATAAGCTCCGTTCCCCGCCATGCCTCTCCCCGCAGGTCGTCATAGGAAAAGTCAAACCACAAAAGATCCAGTTTCCCGTAGTTGGTGCAGATTTCTCTTATCTGGTTATGCATATAAGTAAGATATCTGTCAAAATCCCGGTTTTCGTTAGTATAAGCCGGGTTATTTCTCATGGGATGGTTCCTGTCCCCATAATGAGGATAGTCCTCATGATACCAGTCCAGCAGAGAGAAATATAGCCCTACCTTCAGGCCTTCCTTCCTTACTGCCTCAACAAATTCGGCAACAAAGTCGCGCCCGCAGGGAGTGTTGGTGGATTTAAAGTCTGTATATTGGCTGTCAAACAGGCAGAACCCGTCATGGTGCTTGGCTGTCATAACCACATACTGCATCCCCGCCTCCCTGGCCGCTTTGGCCCACACGGCCGGGTCGCAGCCCCGGGGATCAAACTCTTCAAAATATTTCATGTAGTCTTCTTTGGATATTTCCTCAGTGCTGCGTACCCACTCGCCTCTTGCCGGAATTGCATACAGCCCCCAGTGGATAAACATCCCGAATCTGGCTTTGATAAACCATTCCATACGTTTTTCGTACTTTTCTCTGTCAAATGTATACATGGCAACCTCTCCAATTGTATTATATGAGATGACTCCCGCCTCTACAGGCGGTAAGCAACAAATTTGTATCAGCAGGGGGGAAATCCTCCGCCTGATGCATTAATAAAATCCCGCCATGGGACAAAAAAAGCATTCCGTACTCTGCTACAACAACAAAATTTAACCGGCCGGCATCTGTGCAGTTTCCGCTGACCGGGCACTGCCTGAAATTTTTTGCTTTTATATGCATGTTCGAAACACTTTTATCAGATACCTAAAGCCTATCATAGATTCCTGATTTTGTCAATTTTCTTCTATTATTGTGCGTGTTTTTCTTCTATTATTATTTATTGTTTTTTATTATTTTTTATCATTTCTGTATGGCAGGCATTGATATTCCGCCGCTGTTCCGGTCAGTCCGCCTTTTTTCACGGCTTTCGCACTCTGGAATTTTTATCATTTTCTGTTATTTACTTTCCAAAATATTGGTAAATTTTTAACATTTAATACACAAAAAGATAAATAAAGATGCAAAAAGAAACAAAAAGACGTGATTTTTTGCAAAAATACTTGTGTATTTTACTTAAGTAGGTTATAATGGAGTCACTTGATATACTGGGACGTGCCCAAGTATGACAGAAAAATAAAGAAGGAAGGATGATTCTATGAAGAAATTTGCAGCAATTTTACTGACCGGCGTCATGACATTCAGCATGGCATTTACTGCAAATGCAAGTTCCAAAACCGATGGGAAAGATATGGACGCGAAAGCTCCTGACAACGACATGGTCGTAGCTATGCAGGCGGATGCCACCCATCTGGATCCTCACGTATCCAGCAACGGTTACTCCAATACCATCACCAACGCCATGTACGAAACTCTTCTTACCTTTAACGAGGATTCCGAGGTTGTTCCTCTTCTTGCTAAGGACTGGAGCGTTTCCGAGGACGGCAAGAGTTACACCTTCCACCTGAATGAAGGCATTACCTTCCATGACGGCGAAGCATTCAACGCAGAATCCGTAAAAGCCGTTTACGAGCGCGGCCTTGCAGACGACAGTCTGACACTCCAGAGAACCATCAGCACATGGGAAAGCGTTGATGTAGACGACGAGTACACCGTTACCATCAACCTGCAGGAACCAAACAACACCTTCATTAACAAGATCACTCAGTTCCGTATCGTCAGCAAAGCCGGTATGGACCAGGGTAAAGATTACCTGTCCAAGAACTCCTGCGGTACCGGTCCTTTCATCCTGGAAGAACGTGTTGACGGCGGTTATACCAAGCTTGTCCGCAATGAAAATTACTGGCAGGAAGGTCCTACAGTTGACAGCCTGACCTTCCAGGTTGTTCCTGAGGACGGTTCCCGTATCGCAATGCTCCAGACAGGCGAAGCAGACATCATCATGCCTCTTCCGGCAGTAGATGTAGACAGAATCGCTGATGATCCTACGATCATTGTTGACAACTATCCAAGTATTACATACAGATACGTAACCCTGAACACCCAGTGGGAGAATGAAAACGGCGAAAAACCGTTCGCTGACGTAAGAGTCCGCCAGGCCCTGAATTACGCATTTGACAGCGAAGCATACGCAAAGGTTGTCTTCAACGGATACGCAGAAGAGCCGACCTCCATCTTCTCCAAGAATATTATGTACTACGCAGAGCAGACTCCGTACAAGCCGGATCTGGAAAAGGCAAAAGCCCTGATGGAAGAAGCAGGCTTTGCAGATGGATTTGACTGCCAGATTATCGTTGACAATACCACCATCGAGCAGAAGGGCGCTGAATTTGTAAAACAGCAGCTTGCTCAGATCAACGTAAACGTAGAACTTCTCCCCAACGAGTCCACTGCAAACGCAGAACTCACAAGCGCTCCTCTGGAAGAGACCACTGTTCAGATGTGGTATGTAAACTGGGGTTCCGGTTCCTATGAAGCAGACGGTTCCATGAGAAATATCCTTCATGGCGACAAATTCCCGCCGGACGGCTACAACACCGCTTTCTGGGACAACGAAGAATTCAACAACCTTCTTGACGAAGCTCTGAAGATGACCGATACCGACGAAATCGCAGAAGCTTACGCAAAGGCTCAGGCAATCGCATGGGAAGAATGCCCATGGATCTTCCTTGGCAACGACAACTCTCTGAATGCATACAAGAGCTATGTAACTGGTCTCCAGTATAAACCGGCCGGTGAAATGGTATTCACTACAATTGGCTTAAATTTATAAAGCACAGGAGAGACACTGTTTGTTAAAACAAATGACCAAAAGGGGTGTTTCAGCACCCCTTTTTTGTTTGATGGAGGTTATGTATGAGTCGTTATTTTGTAAAACGTTTATTGCAAACGATTCCATTGATGTTGATCATTTCGATCTTCGTCTTTTTCTTCATTCATATGATCCCCGGCGACCCCGCCAAGAATATTGCCGGCGTAGAGGCCACCGTGGAAGAGGTTGAAGCGATCCGGGCGGAATACGGCCTGGATAAGCCCATCATTGTTCAGTATCTTGACTACATGAAGGACCTGCTTCACGGAGATATGGGACGCAGCCTGAAGTCCAATCTCCCTGTCACCGAAATGATCGCATCCCGTATGTCGTACACCCTGAAGCTGGTATTCGCGGGTATCTTGTGGGCGCCCGTCCTGGGCATCCTCATCGGCGTACTGTGCGCTATCTACCGGGGAAAAGCCTTTGACCATTTCGGAATGCTGTTTGCCATTACCGGCCTTTCCGCTCCGGGCTTCTGGCTTGGCCTTATGGGCATTGAGCTGTTTGCCGTACGCCTTGGCTGGCTTCCTTCCGCAGGTCTGGATACCTGGAGGGGTTACATCCTTCCTTCCATTGTAATGGGTACAGGTATCATGGCGGTCCTGGCGCGTTATTCCCGTTCCTCCATGCTGGAGACTCTGCGCGAGGATTATGTGCGTACCGCAAGGGCAAAAGGCCAGAAGGAATCCATTGTTATGTTTTCCCATGCTTTCAAAAATTCTCTGATTCAGGTAGTAACCATCCTTGGCCTGCAGATCGGCGGACTGTTGTCCGGTTCCGTTATCACAGAAACCATCTTCTCCATTCCTGGTATGGGAAGGCTTCTGGTAGACTCCATTGCATACAGGGATTATCCGGTTATCCAGGGCCTGCTCATGATTTTTGCCCTGCAGTATGTAATCATCAACCTGATCGTGGATATGCTCTATGGCGTAATCAATCCAAAGATCCGCTATGACTGATGGGAAAGGAGGATATTATGTCAAATACACCCAATGAACAGGCCAACAACAACCTGAATTTTGAAGAAAATTATATCGATGAAAATATAAGCGCTGCCAAAAGCAGCAGAACAAAAGAATTTATTAAGAAATTTATGAAGAGAAAGACTGCTGTGGCGGGCTTTATCGTCATCGTATTACTGGTGTTCATCGCGATCTTCGGGGAACAGCTTGCACCCTATGACCCCGCGGCCTATGATTATGACAACATGCTGGCAGGCCCCAGCTCAGCCCACTGGTTCGGCACAGACCACTACGGACGCGATATTTTAAGCCGTCTTCTTGCAGGAACACGTCTGACCCTTGGCGTATCCCTTTCCTCTGTTATCGTAGGAGCCGCCATCGGAACGGTTCTCGGACTCCTTGCGGGATATTACGGCGGCGTCATCGATATGCTGGTTATGCGCGGCGCCGACGTATTGTTCAGTTTTCCGGATATCCTGCTTGCCATTGCAATTGTGGCCATCCTTGGCCCCGGGATCATCAATGTATTCATTGCGGTTATGGTATTTACGGTTCCGAGCTTTGCCCGTATCATGCGGAGCGCCACTCTTTCGGTAAAGGGTTCCCTGTACGTGGAGGTGGCGCAGAGTCTTGGCTGTAAGGACGGACGGCTACTGTTTGTACATATTTTCCCAGGTACGATCCAGTCCCTGATCGTCAACTTTACCATGCGAATCGGTTCCGCGATCATGGCCGCTTCCTCCCTGAGCTTCCTGGGCTTCGGCGCCAATGTCACTGAGCCGGAATGGGGCGCTATGCTTTCCCAGAGCCGCAGTTACTTAAATACTGCTCCGCACATGGTTTATCTGCCTGGTCTGGTTATCTTTGTTACTGTACTTGCGTTTAACCTTTTTGGCGACGGTTTAAGAGATACTCTTGACCCCAAGATTAAATAGCGGATGAATCTGAAAGGAGAACGAGTATGTCGGAAAAATTACTAGAAGTAAAAAATTTACGCACAGAATTCTTTTCAAGCAAAAAAAGCAGCGTCGTAGCCATCGACGGAGTCAGCTTTTCACTTGATAAAGGCGAGATCGTAGGACTTGTGGGAGAATCCGGCTGTGGAAAGAGCGTTACCTCTCTGTCCATTATGCAGCTTTTGAAGGATACTCCCGGCAAAGTCACAAACGGAGAAGTGATCTTTGAAGGAAAAGACCTTCTCAAAGCAAGCAAAAAAGAAATGCTGGATATCCGCGGCGGAAGAATAAGTATGATCTTCCAGGAGCCCATGAGCAGCCTGAATCCCTCCATGCGTATCGATAAGCAGCTGATCGAGGGGATCCGCCTGCATACGGACCTTTCCAAGGAACAGGCAAGGGAAAGAGCCGCCAAAATGCTCTCCCAGGTAGGGATCCCTGATCCTCCCCGTGTAATGAAAAATTATCCGCACCAACTTTCCGGCGGCATGAGCCAGCGTGTCATGATCGCCATGGCCATGAGCTGCGACCCGCAGCTTCTGATCGCGGACGAGCCTACCACCGCCCTGGACGTTACCATCCAGGCACAGATTCTGGAGCTGATGAAAAAGATCCAGCAGGAGCAGGGAACGAGTATTCTTCTGATTACCCACGACCTTGGCGTCGTGGCTGAAATGTGTTCCCGGGTAATTGTTATGTATGCCGGAAAAATCGTAGAAGAGGCTCCCGTAGAAATCTTATTCGGCAACCCGACCCACCCCTATACTCAGGGACTTATTGCATCCGTGCCGAAGCTTGGCTCCGGCGTGAAGGTTCTCCCAAGCATCCCGGGCAGCGTTCCGGATCTGTCCTCCATGCCGACGGGATGCCGTTTTGCCCCGCGATGCAAATACGCAACGGAGAAATGCAGCCAGAAGGAGCCGGAACTGACCCAAGTAAACGACAGGCAGAAATGCCGCTGCTGGCTGAAGCAATAAGGGAAAGGGGAAAAAGCTATGGAAAAAATTCTTTCATTAAAAAACGTGTCAAAAACTTTTCCCGTAGGCAAAACCCTGTTGGGAAAACCAAATAAATTCGTCCACGCGGTCAACGACGTCAGCTTTGACGTCTACAAGGGCGAGACCTTTTCCATCGTTGGGGAGTCCGGCTGCGGAAAGAGTACCACAGGCCGCCTCATCAATCATCTGCTGACTCCTGATACCGGCAGCATCGAGTTTTTGGGAAAAGAAATCTCCAAGCTATCTCAGGATGAAATGCGTCCCATGCGCAAGGACATGCAGATGATCTTCCAGGATCCCGCGGGAAGCCTGAATCCCCGTATGCGCGTGGAGGATCTCATCGCAGAGCCGCTCCTTATCCACACAAACATGTCAAAAGAGGAGCGTATGAAAGAGGTAAGAGAGCTGCTTGGCATTGTAGGCCTCAGCTCCAAACATGCCAAACGTTATCCTCACGAGTTTTCCGGAGGACAGAAACAGCGTATCGGAATTGCCCGCGCCCTGACTGTAAAGCCGAAGCTGATCATTGCCGATGAGCCGATCTCCGCTCTGGACGTTTCCATTCAGGCACAGGTATTAAACCTTCTGCACCACCTGCAGGAAAAATTCGACCTGACCTACGTGTTCATCTCCCACGATCTTTCCGTAGTGGAGATGATTTCCGACAGGATCGCGGTTATGTACCTGGGCTTTGTGGTAGAGACCGCGCCCAAGGAACTGCTTTATAAAACCCCCATGCATCCCTACACTCAGGCGCTGCTGTCAGCGGTTCCCATTCCGGATCCCGGGCACCAGCAGGAGCGTATTATTCTGGAGGGGGACATTCCAAGTACCATCAACCTCCCCAAGGGCTGCCCGTTCGCGGCGAGATGTAAGATGTGCAAGCCGGAGTGTCTGGAACAGAGACCGGCCACAAAAGAAGTGGAACCGGGACATTTTGTATCCTGTCATCTTTTTAAATAAAGCTGAGCTGTCAAATGATATATACAGCAGTAAAGCAGACATTCGCATTCTGCTTTGCGGCTTGCGTTCAATAACAGGGGGCTGTCTTACAGACAGCCCCCTGTTATTCTAAATTTTTATATTTTACATTTTATTTTTGCATTTCTTTTTTCCTCATCCAGCGATTCATACAGTCCATCAATTGGCGGATATCCAATGGCTTGGGAATATGCTCGTCCATTCCGGCACGCCGGCTGGTGAGAACATCCTCTGCAAAAGCGTTCGCCGTCATGGCGATGATCGGGATCTTTCCCGCATCCTTCCGTTTCAGTCGGCGTATAGCGCAGGCAGCGTCATATCCGTTCATTACGGGCATCTGGATGTCCATAAATATCAGATCGTAATATCCCTCTTCTTTTTCTTTGAAAATATCCAGAGCTTCTTTTCCGTTTACGGCGCTCTCAACATTTACGCCTGCCGCTTTGATGATTTCCTCCGCTATCTCACGGTTCAGGTCATTATCCTCCACAAGAAGGACACGTTTCCCTTCAAACCATTCTTCAGGTATTTCTGCAGGCTGAGAGCTTTCCCGGCGGTTTTCTTCCCCCGCGATCTTCTTAAACAGATATACAAGGCGGGATTTAAACAGCGGCTTGGAGATAAATCCGTCCACTCCCGCCAGACGGGCTTCCTCCTCCACGCTGGCCCAGTCATAGGCAGACAGGATAATGATCGGGATATCCGGCCCCACCGCCCGTCGGATCTCTCTCGCAGTCTCAATTCCATCCATATCGGGCATTTTCCAGTCCAGGATGACGGCAAAAAAATCGTCCTCCCGCCCGTACGCCTGCGAAACACGCTCCACAGCCTCTTTTCCGCTGAGTACGTATTCGCCCCTCATACCGATCTCCTTCAAAACCGCGCAGGCAGCCTCGCAGGAATATTCATCATCATCCACCACGAGAACAGGTAAATTCGTAAACTCACCCATATCAGGGGCCACGGTATCCTGCTGTTTCAAAAATACCGTCACAGTGAACACAGTGCCTTCATTTAATTTGCTGTCCACGCGAATATCTCCGTTCATCATACGGACAATATTCTGGACGATGGTCATGCCCAGTCCTGTCCCCTCTGTCTTATTTACGCCTGAATCCTCGGCACGGGTAAACGGTTCAAAAATCTGCCGACAGAATTCCTCCGACATCCCAATGCCGTTATCCTTAAATACAAACTCATAGCACCCGTAGCCATATATCTTAGATGACCGTTCTGTGATCTCCAGTTCCAGCCTTCCGCCCGGAGGCGTATATTTAACAGAATTACTCAGGATGTTCATAAAAATCTGCTGCAGCCTCATACCGTCGCCGATAAGCTCTTCATGGTCCACCCTGGCAATATGAAGCTCCAGAGTATGCTGCTTTTCCTGTATGGACGGACGCAGCATAGTCAGCACACTCTGAATAAGATCAGGCAGGTTAAATTCCTCTTCCGCCAGATCCAGCTTGCCGGATTCGATTTTGCTCATATCCAGCACTTCATTGATCAGGGAAAGCAAATGCTTACTGGAAACCGTGATCTTATTCAGGCAGTCCATAATCCTGTCCCTGTCATCCAGATGGGTGGCCGCGATAGCTGTCATACCGATGATTCCATTCATGGGAGTACGGATATCATGGCTCATTCTTGACAAAAATTCACTCTTGGAGGCATTGGCGTGATTTGCCGCTTCACAGGCTTCCAACAGGGTTCTGTGCTCCCTTTCTTCCCTCTGTTTGCTCTCGGTAACATCCTGGGCCACATACAGGGCGGTTTTGGGCCTGCCGTTTTCTGTCTCCGCAAGAACGGCCGTTGCTCGGATCCAACTGTTCTCTTCCCTGTTCAGGCCATCCTCATTTCTTATCTTCCTGTACTCAACCGCAACAAACGGATGATCCGGCCGCAATTCCCGCATAAGATTCTCCAAAGACAATTTCTCCAGATATTCCTTCTGATCCATGGGATGTATGAAGCTTTCCGCATAAATACGGATTCCTTCCGAATATTTTGATTCATCTCCCAGCACGTTTCCCACCTCTTCACGCTGTATCACCATACGGAACATATCTGTTTCCAGGTTCAGATAATAAGTAGCAAAAAACATACTGCTTAGGCTGTTGATAATCTGGGCCTTTTCCAGAGAATCCCGGACATACTGCTGCTCCCTGTACTTCTCCTTTGTAATATCACGTCCCAGGATATTCACGGTCATTTTACCTTCCTGGCGCATAAAAAGAATGTGCTGCTCAACCCAGAGGAAGCTCTGCCCCTTTACCCGGTACTCGCAGACCTCTTCCGTATACTCTTCCACCTCCCGGGCCTTTCTGCGGAGACTTTCAAGGGAAAGCATGTCCAGAAATTTTTTCGCGTCCTCCTCGTAAACCACATCCCTGACCGCGCGTTCCACATAATACTGATAATCTCCGGAATGAGCCTGTCCGAAATCCTCCGTCCCTATCATAAAAAATCTCTCGCAGATACCGGATTCCAGATCCACCATGTTCATGACATGATACCTGGATTTAATTATAGCGGCGATTCTTTTGTCCTTTTCAGTGCGCATCAGTTCCTCCCGGGTATGCTCATCCACATCCTGAAAAGCAAGCACCGCATATGCTCCATGAGATGACTTCCGGTAAAGATGGGCAGTTGTGGAAACATAGCGGTATTTTCCGTCAAAACATCGTTCGCACAGCAGCTCCAGCTTTTCTTCCCCTCTGTCAAGCGCCGCCCTCATAGAAGCAAGGGAGTATTTCTCCCTGAACTGCTCCCTGTATTTCGGATGAAAACGTAATTCCAATATCTGCGGAAAATAATCATCCCATTTTAAAATCCCGGAATATGCCAGTTCCTCCACGTCTTCAGCTACCCGCATAGGATTCATGTTCCCTGTCTTTAAATCCACCAGATAAACTCCGAAATTCAGCTCTCCCAGGGCTTGCATGGCCTCCTGGTACCTGGCGTTCATATCCTCCTGCTCAAGCCCGATTCTGTAAACGTCATGTATGTCCTTGACATACATGATAAACTCAGGGTTATCCTCCGTATATGCGGCGTCCGGCACGATTTCCATGATATGCCATCGGTATCCGCGGTCGCTTTTCCTGCGGTAGGTACAGGTAAGCACCTTCTTTCCCGAACGCAGTTCTTCTCTGAGATGTTCCAATGTGATAAATTTACGGAAGCGCTCAACATCGTCCTCATAAATAAAATTACTGAGAATAACCTCATTAAGCCACTGGGAAAGGCTGGAAGCGCCGACGGCAATATCCCTGTCTTCCTCATCCTCCATCTTTACGATCTTAAGCCTGTCCTCATTCAGATTCCCTCTCAAAATCCTGCTGTAAGCATATTCGTTTTCTTCCTCATGAGGCGTTACCGTAATAATAAAAGCGGGAATTGTTCCCTCCCACATAGTACGGGAGGCATTAATGTCCACCACGCTGCCAAAAGGATCCTTATAGTTGACAGCCTTACTGAATCTTTGGTTCCCGATAGTAAGAAGAGGGCAGTTGGAACAGGTTCCCGCCCATAACTCATGGCAGATCATCCCCTTTTTTATATTGGGAGCCACCTCTTTTACTCTTCTGTTAAAATATAAAATCCCGTGGTTATCTTCCCGGATAACATAAACTCCGGTTTTCTGCATGGAATCCAAAATAGCTTCATAATCACTTATCTTCATATCCTCACAACGAACCCCTTTTTCTATTCTTTTTTCATCCTGGCAAGTTCCTCTTCTATCCAGTTTTTACTCCGGAAAACCCTGTTGTTGACATTGTTTTTGCTGATCCCGTATTCTCTCGCCATTTCCCCCGAAGACGCGCCGAAAAGCGCTACTTTTACCAGAATATCGTAATTCGTGGGATTGATTTTCCTGAGCCTTTGAAACGCCAGCCTGACGGATTCCCTGGCTTCGATATTCATGAGCATATCTTCAAGATCATAGGAATTATTCTCCAGAGTAATGGCTGCGATCTCCTCGTCAACCGTAGAAATTTCATGGCGTACATATGACTTTTTCAGATAATCCCGGGCTTCATTCATAGATAAGGTTACGATCAGAGAATGCAGCTTTTTATCATTTTCTATATCCAGCCTGTCGCCCATTTCATAGATCGAACAGAATACCTCCTGCGCAATATCCTCTGCGAGATTTTTGTCCTTTAGTATTCGGTAGGCAACTCTTGCGGAGACTCTTTTGTATTTCAGATACAGCGTCCGAAAAGTTTCATTACGGTTCATCTTCTGTTTATTTCCGGTAAGCTATCGGGGTTATATGCTTACAGAAATTCCTCCCTCTCCATTGGTGAGTTGTCCTGCCAGGCAGGTATATCCCACGACTCATCATAGGCCACCCACCTTAGAGCACATGCCAAAAATACCCTGAAACCACCACCGGAGATGTCCCTGTAATCAGTTTAAACGACGTGCCTTTAGAAAGCAATAGTTATCTCAAAATAACTCAAGTTTCTCTTTAATCAAAATAAAATAAATCCTCAAATTTTTTACCCAGCGCAATGCATAAAACTAACGCCAGCTTCGCCGTCGGATTAAATTGTCCTGTCTCGATGGAACTGATCGTATTCCTGGACACCCCCACCATCTCCGCCAACTGGCTCTGAGAGAGTTTCTGCTCTGCCCGGGCTTCCTTTAAACGATTTTTCAGTACTAATTTATCATCCATTACAATTCCTTATCCTGTTCCCTGTCACGCTTCTTATCGGGTTTCTTATTCTGTCCTTTATGCTAATGCCCCATAAAGAACCGCACCGTTGCTATGACTGCCACAATCAGGGCAATTCCGCCCATAACCAGACATGATTTCTCTCGCATTTTAATAAACCGGTACAACTGGCCCACCATTACAGAAATACAGACGGTCGCGCACAAATCCATCATTGGCTGCCCATTGGACTCCCTGATAAACGCAAATACCGCTCCTGACAGCACCATAGCAAGATATGTCCAACGCATAGACTGGTCACGGACGAAAATCTCGCGCTCATCCTTATTCTCTCTTTTTGCTTTCTCCAGAATTTCTTCTCTGTTCATATGTCTTCCTCCCGTTTTGACAAGTTTACTTGGTATTTATATTATATGTCCGCCAAGTTTACTTGTCAATCATTTTTGCCTAATACATCGCTGCACTATTCCTGAAATAATAAGTGCAATGATGTACTAATTTTCTGTGCAATCGGATAGGGGAGATTTTACCCTCCCCTTCCACACCACGTAGCGTACCGTTCG
>JAUNGB010000055.1 GCA_030524715.1 Eubacteriales bacterium
TGCACTGAAAATTCTGGTGGTGGATGATGAAAGCCGCATGAGAAAACTGGTTAAGGATTTCCTGTCAAAAAAGAATTTCCAGGTGCTGGAGGCAGGCGACGGTGAAGAGGCAATGGATATCTTCTATAAAGAAAAGGAGATCGCATTGATCATTTTGGATGTAATGATGCCCAAAATGGACGGCTGGGAGGTTTGCCGTGAGGTACGCAAGAATTCCAAGGTACCGATCATCATGCTGACCGCGCGGGGAGATGAGCGTGACGAGCTTTTAGGCTTTGAACTGGGAGTGGATGAATATATTTCCAAGCCCTTCAGCCCCAAGATCCTGGTTGCAAGGGTAGAAGCGATCCTGCGCCGGACCGGTCAGGATAAGACCGAGGATGTGATCAGCGCAGGGGGAATTGAAATTGACAAGGCGGCGCATCTTGCTACTGTGGACGGCAATCCCATGGAACTGAGCTTCAAGGAATTTGAACTGCTTACCTATTTCCTTGAGAACGAAGGAATTGCCCTTTCCAGAGAAAAGATACTTAATTCCGTTTGGAACTATGATTATTTCGGAGACGCCCGGACGATCGATACTCATGTAAAGAAGCTGCGAAGCAAAATGGGAGACAAGGGAGAGTATATTAAGACTGTCTGGGGCATGGGATATAAATTTGAAGTGGAAGGCTGAGATTAAATGAAGAGGGCAGGAACATTCCCCGGTCATACAGAAACAACAAAACAAAAGGGCAGCAGAAAGAAGAAGCCTCCCAAATTTCATTCCATAAGGAGCCAGATCGCTGTTCTCTTTATCGGGATGCTTATGCTGGCGCTGGTGTCTATCACCGTGATCAACGGCCTTTTTCTGGAAACCTACTATATTTCCAAAAAGACGGATGTATTGCTGGAAGCCATGCATTCTCTGGAAACTCTGGACATTAATGTTTCGAACGGGGAATATGACGAAGACACGGAAGAGGATTCCATAGATATTCCTGATGAACTCCGTAAGGAAAGCTCGGAGAACAATCTGTCATGGATCATCATTAACGGAGATAACAGGAGACTTGCGTATGTAGGCGACAAAAACAGCATCCTGCACGAGCGTTTATTCGGTTATATTTATGATCTGGATCTCCAGAAGGCCAGAACCAAAACTATTGAGGAAAAGGAAGGCCGCTATATTATCCAGCAGGTAAACGACAAATTTGCAGGAATGGATTATGTGGAAATATGGGGACGTTTAGGAGAGGAAGCGGACGATATTTTCTTTTTGATACGGACGCCTCTTGAAAGCATCCGGGAAAGCGTGGAAATTTCCAATAGCTTCTATTTCTTTGTAGGGATCAGCATCATTTTTATCAGCGGTTCTATTATCTGGATGATCACCAAGAGGATCGCGCGCCCGATCAGCGAACTTACGAAGCTTTCCGAAAGAATGAGCAATCTTGATTTTGACGCAAGATACCAGAGCAGGGCAGGAAATGAGATCGATGTCCTGGGCGATAATTTCAACCGGATGTCCAAACAGCTTGAGCGGACGATCTCTGAACTGAAGTCTGCAAATAATAAACTTCAGCAGGATATTGAGGATAAGATCAAGATAGACAAGATGCGTAAGGAATTCCTGGACAATGTGTCCCATGAGCTGAAAACGCCCATCGCCTTGATACAGGGCTATGCGGAAGGTTTAAAGGAGAATATTTCCGAGGATCCGGAAAGCAGGGAATTTTACTGCGACGTTATCATGGACGAATCGGCTAAGATGAACAAGCTTGTGAAAAATCTTCTGACTCTGAATCAGCTTGAATCCGGCAAGGATGAGGTTGTAATGGAGAGGTTTGATATCGCGGAGCTTATCCGCGGCGTTCTTCAGTCCATGGATATCATGATCCAGCAGAAGGATGCAAAGGTGATCTTTGAAGCGGAGAGTCCTGTTTACGTATGGGCGGATGAATTTAAGATCGAAGAGGTTGTCACCAATTATACCAGTAACGCCCTGAACCATCTCGCCGGGGAACGGCAGATCGAAATTAAGCTCATCGATGAGCAGGACAGGGTAAAGATTACTGTATTTAATACCGGAAAGCCAATTCCGGAGGAAGATATTCCGAACCTGTGGAATAAATTTTATAAAGTGGATAAAGCAAGGACCAGAGAATACGGGGGAAGCGGTATCGGGCTTTCCATTGTAAAGGCTATTATCGAAAGCCTGAACCAGGAGTATGGCGTTCAGAATTATGATAATGGCGTGGAATTCTGGTTTACCCTGGACAGAAAATCGCAGATGTAGCTCCTTAAAGGCGGCAGTCATTTCAGAAAAAGATGACTGCCGCTTTTGTCGGATTAATTTCCACCTGTACGGTTGCTGATTCAACAATAACTTTCATTGCAATAAATTGCATGAAAGCATGTTGCTGGATTGCAGCCGCACAGGTGTGAAAAAATTACAAATCCGTTACAATTCCCATGAAAAGAATATGTTATACTGAACACGCGGTAGTATAAAGCTGACACTGCCGGGCAGGCACAAAGAGAAAAGGGAAGGATACAGATGAACGAAAGAATTTTAGTGATAGAGGATGAAGCGGCGATCAATGATCTGATCTGCATGAATCTGGAGGTGGCGGGGTATCAGGTAACTCCGTATCTGGACGGGGCGGAGGCAGAAGCGGGGCTTACGAGGGATCATGCCTACGACTGCGCGTTGGTAGACATTATGCTTCCGGGAAAGGATGGCTTTGCCCTGTTCCCGGAGCTGAAAAATTACGGGATCCCTGTGATCTTTCTTACGGCGAAGGGAGATCTGCCAAGCAAAGTAAAAGGCCTTCGGGACGGGGCGGAGGATTATATTGTAAAGCCCTTTGAAATGCTGGAGCTTTTGATCCGGATGGAAAATGTCCTGAAACGTCACCGTACTTATCAGGAGGTAATCCATATCCGGGATGTGGAGATCGACCCTCAAAGCCGCACAGTAAAAAAGAACGGCAAAGAAGTCGCCCTGATGCCTATGGAATATGACTGCCTGATGATGTTTGTCAGGCATAAAAACAAAGCTCTCACAAGAAGCCAGCTTTTAACGGCCCTTTGGGGCGTGGAATTTGAAGGGGAGACCAGAACTGTGGACGCCCATGTGGGGCGTATCCGTAAGAAGCTTGGATTTCAGGATGTGATAAAGACCATTCCGCGTATCGGATATCGTCTGGAGGTGGATGAGTGAAGCTGTTTACAAAAATTTTTGTCAGGGTGTTTGCAGGTGTACTTCTGCTGTCTGCGACCACTTTCGGCTATTTTTTATATGAATTTCAAAAACAGAGCCTGGAAGCGGTCAGACAGTACGAGTGTGTGGATTTTCAGCGGAATATCCGGGAATTTAACAGAACCTTTGAACAGCAGAATGCACATGGGGAAAAGAAAGAAATACAGAATCTGATCGCAGAAAATATTTTCCGCAGTCTGATAGGCAGCTATGGATGCCTCTTTCGGAACGGGGAGGAAATCGCCAATTATTCAGCGTATGAGTTTGACTATGGGGAACTCCAAAGACTTGCGGAAAACGATAACAGCGATAATTTCGGCGATTTCGGAGAACTTATCCTGCCCATCCAGACAGTGGGCGGAAGGAAGCTTCTGATTCTTTGCTCTGAAATGCAGTTTAATGAGAAAAGCGATGTTTATGAAATCCTTTATTATAAAGACGTCACGGACGTTTATGAAAGAAGCCGCAGCTTATTTATAAAGGGGATCGTATTCTGCGTTTTTATGCTGGCTCTTATCGGAGGCTTTCTGTTCCTGGGAATTTACAAAGCAATCCGCCCCCTTGTGGAATTAAAAGAGGCAGCCGCATCCATTGCAGGAGGGAATTATCATATCCGGGTAAGCGCAAAGGGAAAAGATGAGATCACGGAGCTTGCTGTGAGCTTCAACCAGATGGCGGAGCGTGTGGAAGAGCATGTGGAAAAGCTTTCCCGGACAAATGAATCCCAGCGTCGGCTTCTCGGAAGCCTTGCCCATGAGCTGAAAACTCCTATGACAGCTATTATCGGCTATGCGGATACGCTTCTGACCGTGCGTCTGAGCGACCGCAGAAGAGAGCAGGCCTTGCAGTATATCGGAAACGAGTGTCGCAGGCTGTCCGGCCTTTCGGCAAAAATGATGGAGCTGACCGGACTGTACGAAGGGGAGAAAACAATTACATTTTCAGAAATACGCGTAGCAGAGCTGTTTCAGCGTCTGAAAGGGCTGACTGCGTATCGCCTTAAGGAAAAAGAAATCACGCTGATCACAGAATGTACGCCGGAATCCCTGGTGAAGCGGGCGGAACCTGATCTGCTTATGAGCCTTTTGATGAATCTGGTAGATAATGGGTTTAAAGCTTCGGATAACGGTGCGAAAATTTATGTACGCGGCGATGAAAATGGAATTTATGTGGAGGATTCCGGAAAAGGTATCCCCAAAGAGGAACTAAGCCGTGTGACAGAGGCCTTCTATATGGTAGATAAATCTCGCTCAAGGAGCACGGGAAGCGCAGGCCTTGGGCTTGCCCTGTGCGAACAGATCGCAAAGCTTCATGGGGCACGGCTGATTATAGAGAGCGAAGAGGGAAAAGGAACCAGAGTGTCTGTTCTGTGGTAGGGAAGGACTCTGGTTTTTTTGTATATTAGGAGAGTACTCCATATTGTTCTGAAATGCACAAAAAGCGCTTCGTGCAACGATTTACTTATGACAGTCTGCGTCTGCCGTTACAACTTAATTACAATTTGGAGCGGATTTGGTGTGTTTTGTCGGAGTATGATAGGAACGTAACAGCGAAAGCATATGATGAAGGAGTAAAAAGGTATTTGAAAAACACTCCATCTATGCGGTTAAAACATCTTAATTGTAACAGGAGAGAAAAATGAGACGGAAAACAACGAGACAGAAAACAACGAGACAGAAAGCAATTGCAGGAATATGCGGATTATTATTTGCGTTGGGGACACTGGCAGGCTGTGCGGAGACGCCAGAAAGCACACTGGTGAAGCAGAAAGGAAAGGCAAGCCTCAGCAATTATGAGGAAGGAGAGGCTCTGAACGGAGAAGAAACATCGGATGAAGAAACATCAGATGGGGAAACATCGGCTGAAAAAACATCAAATGAAGAAACATCGAAACTCAGGAACCTGCTGGGTGCGCCGGAAACCTATCATTCAGAAATAAAAGATGCCACAGGAAGGCTTAAGGTTTTTACAGACGCATCGGTAGAGATTCCGGACGCAACTCAGGTTTCGGCTATTTCCGTAAGTCAGCATCCGTTTACGCAGGAGGATATGAAAACGATCGTGGATATTTTTTGTCCGGACGCAAAAATATACTCTTCAGACAGCTATCATACAATGACAAAAGGAGATTACAGAAAGCTGATCGAGGAACTGAAGGGATATGTGTCAGAAGGAAATCTGGATCCATACGATCAGGGGTATGACGATGACGGAAATCTGTTTTTTGATATTTATGAGACGATCGCTGAACTGGAAGAAGAATATCAAAAGGCTCCTGACGAGCGTACGCTTGTGGAGGTACCTGTGCAGTACGGTTTGTCCGCAGACGATGGCGGCGGTGAAAAAAAGATCATGGAGGACAGCTTTGCAGGCGTTGCCTGCCTGCCGGACGGAACCGATTATGATATCAGCATAAGCTCCCGCGGCGCAACGCCCATGAATGTATTTATCAGCAAAATCCCAGACGGAGCGAATAGAGAAGAAGGCTGCGTGTGGTCTGACTATAAAGATCTGAAGGCAAATTACGGGGACGTTCCGGAGGAAGAAGAGCTTAAGGAACTCATAGGGATTTCACTGGAAGAGGCAAAGCAAATTGCAGATGAAAAGGTGGAAAAGCTGAATCTGCCGTATATGGAAATGACAGACTGGGAATATGGAGTTTCCTGGTGGGAGGCCGCTCATTTTACCAGAGACGCCATAGATGAGGCGGGCTATACACTTCATTATACAAGAAAATTAAACGGGATTCCCATTACCTATGATAAAGCCTTTGGAGGAGCTGTTACAAGCTCGGAAGAGGAAATCGGAGGTGAAACAGAAACCTGGGGAATCGAATTTCTGGATATCAATGTCACAAAGAACGGAATCAGTTCAGTAAAATTTATAGATCAGTATGATATCGGCGATGTAAAAACGAAGAACGTGAAGCTGATGTCCTTTCCTGAGATCATGGAAATCTATGAAAAAATGATGATAGTCAAAAACGCGGATGTCTTCAATTACGCACAGAGCGTCACCTTCCGCATTGACCGTATCGTCTTTGGATATTGCAGGATCTATGAGCCGTCCACGGACAGTACCACAGGGCTGCTGGTTCCGGTATGGGACTTCTTCGGAGAAGAGACTCCTGTTTATGATGATGAAAATAAATTTGAGGAAGGCTTTGTTGAGGGTATGACAGAATATAAGAGCTGTCTGACGGTGAATGCCATTGACGGCAGTATTATCAACCGGAATGTGGGGTATTAATGTATGGGAGGAACTTTAAATGAGGCAGGTTTATGGAGTCGTGCGTTTCAACTTCATGGGATTTTTCAAAAATACAAAGGTTATCCTGACTTTTCTTCTGGTGTTCCTTTTATGCTACCTTTTAAGTGAAAGGGTTATGGCAGTGATAGAAGTCTATCAGACTCCGGTACAGGCAGCGGAGCCTTTCCTGTGGTCATTCGGAGATTCATGGGCCATTCTGTTAAGCTCCCTTCTGCTGAGCTTTTTGTTCTCCGATCTGCCAAAGCTAAGCCCGCTGCTGACCTTCTATCTGGTGCGTATGACAAAGAAAAAATGGCTGCTTGGCCAACTGATTTATATCAGTATCGTAACGGCCATCTATACGGTGGTCATGTTTCTTTCCACCATTCTGCTCTGCATGAAATGGAGTTATATTGGAAATATCTGGAGCGAGACAGCCGCCATGCTGGGCTACTCCGGACTTTGGAAAAGCATGAACATTCCCTCAACCGTAAAAGCTATGGAAAACATTACACCGTATGGCTGTATGCTGCAGGCCGCATTGCTGATATTCGGCTATACCCTTTCCCTGAGCCTTCTGATCCTGACGGGAAACCTGGCTTTTGGAAAAAACCGGGGGCTGCTTCTTGGGCTTCTCTACAGTCTGTACGGATTTCTCTTAAATCCCAAAGTATTGTGTATTGCTTTGGGGATGAAGGACTATGAAATGCCCAGGGCCAACGTACTGGCAGGATGGCTCAGCCCCCTGAGCCATGCGGTCTACGCCAGACACAGCTTTGGATATGACATGCTTCCCACAGTGGGGCAGTCCTGTGCGGTATTCGGCATTCTGACGCTTTTTCTGTCCCTGGCCAGCCTCCGTGCCCTGAAGCAATATAACTTTACATTTCCGGGAGAAAAGACATGAGCTGTGAAATAAAACGAATATTTGCCGGACGGAGCTTTTGGGCTGCCGTCTTGGCGGGAGTCCTTGCCATAGCGGCGGGTTTTCCTTATCCAAAGACAGAAACACTTTTAGCGGCGGGCAGCTTTCTGGAGCTGGAAACAAAGGCGCTGACCTCAAAAGCCGTCTGTTATCTTTTGCCGGTCACAGCGGTTCTGCCATGGTGCGATTCCTTTCTGGAGGAATGGAAGGGCGGTTTTTTAAAAGCCTGTCTCCCAAGATGCGGGCGCAGGGCATACATAGGAAGCAAGATATTTTCTGTAGCGTTATCAGGTGCATTCGCTCTTTTTACCGCAGTTCTTCTGACCGCTTTCGGATACTTTCTTGTATATATTCCAATGGAAAAACAAGGAACTATTCCATTTCAAAGCTATTCGGGGCTTCTGGAAACAGCGGTCCGCGCAGGACTGCTGTGCGGAAGCCTGAGCTCTCTGGGAGGTATCTGCGCGGCTGTTTCCGGTTCCATATACATGGCATACGGCCTGCCGTTTGTAGCCTACTATTTCTGTATGCTGCTGCATGAACGCTATTTTGAAAGCGCCCTTTGGCTGTATCCCCCCGCGTGGCTGTCCGCGGACGCACAGTGGGGCATACGAAACCATGGATTATGGCTGTTTCTGCTTTTGCTTTTTGTTGTCACAATGGGAATTCACGGAGGTGTCTTATATGAGCGTCTGCAGGAATTATAATGATCACAGTCGGAACAACTGTGTGGAAATCGATCATGTAACCAAACGCTTCGGAGAGGAAGAAGTATTAAAAGAAGTGACTTTGACCTTAAAAACCGGTCAGGCCTATGGTATCACAGGAAATAACGGTTCCGGGAAAACCGTTCTCATGAAATGCATCTGCGGTTTTCTTCCGGTGACGGCCGGAAGCATCCGTGTATTTGGGAAAGAGATCGGGAAGGACTGCGATTTCCCCAAAAGCTTAGGGGTAATCATTGAGACTCCCGGATTTCTGCCTCATCTTACCGGAAGAAAAAACCTGGAAATCCTTGCAGATCTGAATCGCCGGATCACCAAAGCGGACATCCGTCTGGCTCTGCGGAAGGTTGGATTAGACCCGGATATGAAAAAGCCTGTAAGCAAATATTCCCTTGGAATGCGTCAGCGCCTTGGAATCGCACAGGCCATTATGGAGGATCCTGATCTTCTTATTCTGGATGAACCGTTCAACGGACTTGACAGACACGGCGTAGAAGAAATCCGGAAGCTTCTTCTGGAACTGAAACAGGAGGGTAAGACTATCCTTCTTGCAAGCCACAACGAAGAAGATATCCGTATTCTGTGCGACCGGGTATACCAGATGGATGGAGGAATCCTGAAAGAGAGGAAAGGGCAATGAATACAAAGGGTAAAATAAATCTGGCGTCCGCTCTGCTGTTCCTGGCTATATTCTGCCGGAGCGTATCTGTAATTTCCGCGGCTCCTGCCGGCGCACCGGAAGAACAGCAATTATCCGGAAATTTTTCCGCTTCCTTATCAGAATTGTCGGATTCAGCTTCCGGCCCGTCAGACGGCGATGACACATCAGATGATGGCGGCACATCAGACGGCAATGGAACATCAGATGGCGATGACATAGAAGAATGGGAAGACGGGTGGGATTACGAAGCTGAAGATTTTGCTCCTGCCATAGGGCAAGAAGGTAATTTTTCGGTTTTTACGGATACGCCGTCTCAATTGCCGGATGACGATCCGGCAGCAGGCAATGATCCTGCAATAAATAATAATCCGGCAGCGGACAATGATCCGACAACGAATAATGATCCTGCAGCAGACGGAACCTCAAACGATCCTGCCGGTATATCTCCCGCGAACACCTATCCCTCCGGGGGCGGCGCCTCTTCCGGCGGCGCCGTCCGGGAAGAAGTGCTCCGTAAGCCCAAACTGCTTCTGGAAAGCAGCAGTCTGTCCGAAAAAGAATTAACTCCGGGTTCATCCGAAAAGCTGGACGTCACTTTACGAAACAAAAGTCCCAGACAATCCATCTATAATCTGAAGATCAGTCTTTCCAATGCTTCAGGCGAGCTGCAGCTTACCCGCAATTCCTTCTATTACGAGAAGGTAAATCCCGGAGCCGGAATCTGCCTTTCCGAAAATATAAAAATAAGCGGCAGTGTTAAGTCTGTGTGCGTGCCTTTGGTATTCACCTTCTCATATGAGGATTCAAAAGGAAACGAGATATCCGACACAGAAAACCTGAACCTGATGATCAGCCAACCTCTCCGCATGGAATTAGAGGCGGCTTCCGTTCCGGAGCTCCTATATGCCTCCGAAACAGTAGAAATTCCTGTGAAGGCTGTAAACCCGGGCCGGACACAGGCCTGCAATGTACGAATCACCCTTTCTGCGCCCGGTCTGTTCCCAAAGGAGGAAGCTTTTCTGGGAACCATAGAGGCCGGAACTGCCGGGGAAGGAACCCTGCGGGTTTACGTTGGGACGCGGACGATGGAAAGCATCGGAAATGATCCGGGAACCGCTGATACTGAAAAATACGGCTCCATTACCGGAAAGTTCATTTTGCGGTATGAGGATGAATCCGGTACCTCCTATGAGACAGAAGCCGATTTCCAAAGCGAGATCAAAAAAGCACAGATACTTTCTCTTAAAGTGGAAGAGGAACAGCCGAATTCCTGGTGGATTTCCGTCCTTGCGGTCGTATTTCTGGCTCTGCTTGCGGTAATCGTTCTGCTGATCCGCCTTATCCGGAGAAAAAATATTCTGTTGGAAGAAGCCCGAAAAGAAAGGAACCCTCAAAATGCTACATAACAGCAAAAAGCCCACCCTTAAACCTGTATATTACTTCCTGGCAGCGCTTGCTGTCCTTATCTTATATTTTACGGCATCCCTGATCAAAAGCGCATTTGCACAGAGACGGCTCTGTCAGGAAATCATTCCTTTATCAGGTATAGAATATAACGGGGATTTTCTGGACGAAGCCGCGAAGCTTCCCGGCTTTTGCTCTGTCTCCCCTGTACTTGATGTGCCTGTATCACTGAAAATGGGAGATTACACCATGGAATGTACACTCTGCGGAGTAAATTTGGACGAACTTCTTCTTACCGTTAAAGAATCCCGGGCCGTTCCTATGGGAACAGCCCCGGTCCTCCTGCCCGGTTCTGATTTCTTAGCTTCCATGGAAGACGCCGACGGGCATCTCCTTTCCCAAGCCGGGCAGGCAGCCGCTCTGGAAAACTATAGGAACCTACAGATAAACTACTCTTTGCCCGACGAAGAAGGCGAATGGTTCCCCTGCCTGATTGCCGGAGTTTTGTCAGAGCCCTCTGACAAAATCTACATTCCTTACGCTCAGGCAGAAAAAATGCTGTCCCGGCCTGCATCTATAAGCAAGATCCTTCTCACCATCCGGGGAGAAGCCAACATGACTCAGGCAAAGAAATATTTGCGGTCTCCGTCCCGGTGACGTGCTCCTGCCGCTTAAGAGGTGAGGGACTTCTTGCTGATTAAAGTTAAAGTCCCTCATAAGCTTATTGGTTAATTTATTCGTTGATTACAACATAGCCATACTGATACAGAAAATCCGCAGGCGAAACCAATTCCGGGCTGGTCTGAGAATAAAAAACCAGCAGCTTATCTCCAACCTGAAGAGAATCGCCTTCCATCATCTTCACACGGTAAGCATAGTTCCCCGCAGCTCTGATGACTACTGAATTTTTTTCCAGAGTTTGCACTTTACCCATGACAGCGTTGATATCATTCTGCGCCTGTATATTCCATCGGGATTCATCGGTATCCAAAGAATAAATACTGACGTCACGTTTTTCATCGCAAAATACTAAATAAGATTGCGGTTCCTTATCCTTATTGGCTTTACCACTAAAAATAATGTAAAATGCGATACAATTAGACACGAGCAGAATTAATAACAGACCTGCTACAATTATTTTTTTGATATTTCTTTTTTTCACACTTATCCTCCCTCATATCCAACCTTTGGCCGGAGTATATTTTTAAATTCATTATACACTATACGCAGAGTATATTTGTAAAGTAAACCTTCACAACAGAAACACCATGTACGGATGGGTATCGGCTTTCCTGAATCGTCTATTTTTTTCAATAAAATCCCTTCCCAACTCCCATTTTTTGCGTTATACTTGTTAATAGTTTTTGAGCGCTGGAGATAATCAGCACTTTATGGCTTCAGAAACTAAATATATGACATACAAAACAGACAGGAAGTGACTACTTATGATAGCCATCATTGATTACGATGCCGGAAACATCAAGAGCGTAGAAAAAGCCCTTCAATATCTGGGCGAACAGACAACCGTTACCCGCGATGCCGAAACCCTCCTTCATGCCGACAAGGTCATCCTTCCCGGCGTAGGAAGCTTTGGGGAAGCCATGGACAATTTACATAAATACGGATTAGTTTCCGTAATACATGAAATAATAAAAAAAGACACCCCGTTTCTGGGAATCTGTCTTGGCCTGCAGCTTCTCTTTGAGAGCAGCGAGGAAAGCCCCGGCGTAGAAGGCTTAGGGGCCTTAAAAGGAAAAATCGTAAAGATCCCTCCGTCCCCTGGGCTTAAAATTCCCCACATGGGCTGGAATTCCCTCCATCTCCAGAATGAAGGACGCCTGTTCAAAGGAATCCCTGAAGGGACGCACGTCTACTTTGTACATTCCTATTACCTTCAGGCAGAAGACCCGGCGATCGTCAAGGCTGTAACCGACTACAGCACGACTATCCATGCCTCCGTAGAAAAGGGCAACGTATTCGCCTGCCAGTTCCACCCGGAAAAAAGCAGCAGCTTTGGCCTTCAGATCTTGAAAAACTTTGCCTCATTAGAAAAGGAGGGCGCCTGATATGTTCACCAAACGAATCATCCCATGCCTTGACGTAAACAAAGGCCGCGTTGTAAAAGGAGTAAACTTCGTAGACCTTAAAGATGCCGGAGACCCGGTAGAGATTGCAAAGGCCTACGACGCGGCAGGGGCCGACGAGCTTGTATTTCTTGATATTACAGCATCCTGCGAGGCACGTGATACCGTAGTGGAAATGGTACGCGCCGTAGCCGCCAACGTATTTATTCCCTTTACCGTAGGCGGAGGCATCCGTACGGTAGACGATTTCAAACGCCTTCTCCGGGAGGGCGCGGATAAGATTTCCGTAAATTCCGCAGCCATCGACCGTCCGGAGCTGATCTCCGAGGCTGCAAACAAATTCGGGAGCCAATGCGTAGTGGTGGCTATTGACGCTAAACGCCGGGAGGACGGCGGCTGGAACATTTATAAACACGGCGGCCGCCTGGATACCGGGATCGACGCGGTGAAATGGGCCCGAAAAGCCGAAGCGCTCGGCGCAGGCGAGATCCTCCTTACCAGCATGGACTGCGACGGTACAAAGGCAGGCTACGACCTTGAATTGACCCGTGCTGTTGCAGACGCCGTATCCATCCCGGTGATCGCCTCCGGCGGAGCCGGAACCCTGGAGCATTTTTATGACGCAATGACCGTAGGCGGAGCGGACGCTGCCCTTGCAGCGTCCCTGTTCCACTACAAAGAGCTGGAAATCTCCCAGGTAAAGGATTACCTTGCCGGGAGAGGGATTTCCGTCCGCAGATAGCTGCGCTTTGTTGCTATACAGAAGATATATCAGATGTGCAGGGATTCGGCTTGAATTATGTCAGCATAGCTGCCCTGAATCCCACACCAGGACTTGCGAACGAGTCTTGAATGAGAAGAAGAACACGAGGTGAACTACATGGCTCCTTTATCAGGAGAGTGGCTGGACGCTTTAAAGGGAGAATTCCGCCAGCCATATTATGCAAAATTATATAAAACAATCATGGAAGAGTACCGCACAAGGAAAATCTTCCCTCCCGCAGACGAAATGTTTAATGCCTTTCATTTTACCCCGCTGGATGAGGTAAAGGTAGTAATACTGGGACAGGATCCCTACCATAATGACGGACAGGCCCATGGACTGTGCTTTTCCGTAAAAAAAGGCGTAGAGACGCCCCCGTCCCTGGTAAATATCTATCAGGAGCTGCATGACGACCTGGGCTGCTATATACCTAATAACGGCTGTCTGGAAAAATGGGCGCATCAGGGCGTGCTGCTTCTGAATACAGTCCTGACAGTCCGTGCCCATCAGGCAAATTCCCACAGAGGCATCGGATGGGAGCAGTTTACCGACGCGGCTATCCGCATTCTCAATGAGCAGGACCGTCCTATTGTATATTTGCTCTGGGGACGTCCGGCACAGATGAAACGCTCCATGCTGAACAATCCGAAGCATCTGATACTGGAAGCCCCGCATCCCAGTCCGCTGTCTGCGTTCCGTGGATTTTTCGGATGCCGGCATTTCAGCAAAACGAACGAATTTCTGGAAGCCAACGGGCTTGCCCCCATTGACTGGCAGATTGAAAATATATAAAGGATAATGGTGAAAATGGGAAAGAAGAACGATAACACACTTGTAAAAAATGCCTCATTCCTGATGGTTGCGGCGCTGGTTTCCAAAATTATCGGAATGCTGTATAAAAGTCCTCTGTCAACGACGCTGGGGGCTGAAAGCTTTTCCATGTTCCAGTTTGCGCAGAATGCATATTTTATCCTTTTGATGATCGCCTCCTTCAGTATCCCCCAGGCAGTGTCGAAGGTGATGGCTGAGAAGCTTTCATTTAAACGCTACCGGGATGCCCAGCGTGTTTTTTACTGCGCGCTTCTGTATGCGGTGATATCAGGAGGCGCGGTAGCGCTGTTCTGCGTATTCGGAACAGAGCTTCTTGTTCCGGATAATATGGCCAATGCACGTCTTGCGCTCCAGATGCTTGCCCCGACTATATTTTTGTCAGGCATCCTGGGCGTATTCCGCGGATATTTTCAGGCGTACCGTAACATGATGCCGACCTCGATCTCCCAGATCATTGAGCAGATTTTTGTGGCGGCTGTGGCGCTTATTATGTCTCATGTGATGATCAATCATTTCAGCGGACAGGGAAAAGATGTGGTTGAACGCTGGGGCGCGGCAGGAGCGACCCTGGGCACGGGAGCGGGAGTCCTTTCCGCGCTGCTGTTCATGCTGCTGGTGTATGCGCTAAACAGAAAAATAATCAAAAAGAAGATAAAACGGGACAGGGTTTCTCTTGACGAAAGCTACGGAAGCCTTATGAAAACCATTATCCTGATCATCCTTCCCATTGTTTTAAGCTCGTTTATTTATAATGTAAACAGTTATATTAACAGCTACATGTATACAGGAATCATGGGCTTTCGGGGAGAAGACGCCTCAGTGCTGAAAACCTCTTATGCGGAGTACGGCTATTTTATGACGCTGATCAATATTCCGCTGACTCTGGCGAGCACTGCTCCGACCTCCATGATCCCGGAGGTTTCCGCCCATTATGCAAAACGGGATATCGCCATGGCCAATGAAAAGGTTACCCGAGCCACATGGATCAGTATGCTGATCTCCATTCCGGCAGCCATAGGGCTGGCGGTTCTTTCAGGGCCGGTTACAAGGCTGATCTTTCCCGGAACCAACGGCGAGGCAGGGAACCTTATGATGCTTGGGGCGATCACTGTTATTTTAAACGGAAATTCCAATATCTCCAACGGCGTGCTTCAGGGAATCGGCAAACCTAATATTCCCATGATCAATGCGGCGATCGCACTGGCGGCGGATATTATTGTAATGGCTCTTCTGATGCTTTTTACGGATCTGGGGATTTACGGCGTCGTCGTTTCCATGATCGTCTATGCAGTCGTCATGTGCGTTCTGAACGACCATGCCATGAAGAAATATATGCGGTATAAAAATCCATGGAAAAGCGTCTACCTTCCGCCATTGCTGGCGTCTGTCCCGATGGCCGTTGTGGCAGGGGGCGTATATTACGGATTATATTACCTGATCAAGTCAAATATTATCTGTCTGGTTGTCTCCATTGCGCTGGCGGTTATTGTATACGTTGTCGTATATCTGGCGATAAGCAAGCCGGACCCGGAGGAATTATCGGGACTCCCGGGAGGCAGCCTGATTTACCGCTTCGGCAGAAAGCTGCGCCTGATCTGAACGCAGCCGCAGAGAGGCCTGTTTTTATGAGTATGCGGCAAAGAAAAACGCGAATGTCTGTTTTACTAAAATGTAAGAAGAAAATAAAAGGATGGAAAAACTATGGTTAAAAAGAAGATGTCTATGGCGGAACTGAAAAAAGAATTAAAGCAGATGTCACAGGATCAAATGATAGATCTTGTGACCCGGCTGTATAAAAGCAGCAAAGAAGCGTGTGATCTTATCAATGGGGAATTTGCAGGAGATGCATATCTGGAGCAAATGCTGGAAGAAAGCAAAGCGAAGGTCAGAAAAGAATTTTTTCCAACCAGAGGAATGGGACGTCTGTCTCTGTCCGCTGCAAAATCAGCGATCTCCGCATTTAAGAAAGTCTGCGGTAATCCGAAATATGTATTGGATCTCCAACTGTATTACGTGGAATGCGGAGTAGAGTTTACCAATACTTACGGAGATATCACCGAAGCTTTTTATGACAGTATGGACAGCATGTACAGCACGGTTGTGCGTACTCTGAATAAGCTGGATGATATCCATCTGTTTGAATTATTCAAAGACAGGCTCATAGCTGTTATTGATGAAACAGGAGGATGCGGCTGGGGATTTAACGAAGGATTATGCTTTAGTTACGGAAGCCTGAAATGGGTAGAGGAAGATGATGAATATCTCCTGTAAATAAAAAGCAGGCGCCTGTAGGCGCCTGCTTTTTGTCTTTATTCCAGCATACAGCGAGATAAGCGGACAAGCCTGCGTATCCATCTGACTATTTATTTCGTTTCCCGCGGTATTTTTCTTCGCAGTATTTGCAGCGGTAAATCTCTTTTTCGGGATCGGACAGAACAAAAACGTGATCCAGTCCCTGTTCGATGGATGTGATGCAGCGGGGATTCTTGCATTTGATCACATTTACAACCTGTTTCGGAAGCTTCAGTTCCTTCTTTTCCACGATCTTTTCATCCTTGATGATATTGACGGTAATATTATGGTCAATGAAGCCCAGAATATCCAGATCCAGATTTTCGATGGGGCATTCTACCTTAATGATATCCTTCTTGCCCATCTTATTGCTGCGGGCGTTTTTGATGATCGCCACAGTACAGTCCAGCTTGTCCAGCTTCAGGTCATGATAAATGGTCATGGCCTTGCCTGCCTTGATATGGTCTAAAACATAGCCCTCGCGAAGCGCTCCAACGTTTAACATGTGACATCCACCTCCAGTAATGTAAGAATCAGCGCCATTCGTACGTAGACGCCGTACTGCGCCTGTTTAAAATAAGCGGCTCTCGGGTCGGAATCCACCTCCACGGCGATCTCATTGACACGGGGCAGCGGATGCAGGATGTACATATCTTCCCTGGCAAGCTCCATTTTCTGCTTGTCAAGTATGTAGAAATCCTTCATGCGCACATAATCCTCTTCATTAAAGAAACGTTCCTTCTGGACGCGGGTCATGTACAGGATATCCAACTGCGGAAGGGCGTCCTCCAGACGTTCTACCTCTTCAAACTCCACATGGTTGCGGTTTAACACATCCTCGCGGATATAGCTTGGAATCCGCAGTTCTTCCGGGGAGATCAGGACAAATTTCACATTTTCATACCGTACCAGAGCTTCAATCAGGGAGTGGACCGTCCGTCCGAATTTCAGATCTCCGCACAGACCGATAGTAAGATTGCCTAAACGTCCCTTTAAAGAACGAATGGTGAGAAGGTCTGTTAAAGTCTGGGTGGGATGCTGGTGACCACCGTCACCGGCGTTGATAACAGGAATTGTGGATGCCATAGAAGCTACTAACGGAGCGCCCTCTTTAGGGTGGCGCATAGCACAGATATCTGCATAGCAGGATGTAACGCGAATCGTATCGGCAACGCTCTCGCCTTTGGCGGCGGAACTGGAATCAGCGGTGGAAAATCCTAATACTTTTCCTCCGAGGTTCATCATAGCCGCTTCAAAACTCAGGCGGGTACGTGTACTTGGCTCATAAAACAGGGTCGCAAGACGTTTGCCGTCACAGGCATGGGCGTACTTCCCGGGGTTGTTCTCGATATCGTTAGCCAGATCCAGAAGTTTGTCAAGCTCTTCTACGGAAAAGTCCAACGGGCTCATTAAGTGTCTCATGTCATACCTCCATTTTTTGGTATTAAGAAAATGCGGTTTTCACCATCTTTTGTAGAAAGGTCGCATCTGTAAAGAAGCCCTGCGGTTATCAGAGCGTGCTTCCCGTGCGAAATTTCTCTATCCATCATCATATAATACATCCGACTTTTTTTCAAGAAGATTTCGTAAGTATTTTTTCAAAGATCAGTCCTGTCACAAACCAGACCGGGGCATAGTCGAATCGGATGATTCCCTTAAAATGCAAAGGCGCACGGCTGTAATCCCAGGGGCACATATTAAAATATTTCAGGATCGATCCGCTGGAAAACTCCGCCGCAAAAATCCCCGCTGTATAGATGCAGCCCCGGAAAAAAACAGGGATGGAAGAGATTTTCTGATAGACCGGTTTGATGACCGCCGCGCATCCGTAAATCGGGAACATCAAAAGAGAGGTTTTTCCCATCATGGTAGGCTCGCCGGCCATGAGCGCGTGAAGCCCCGTCCAGAAGACCTCCAGACACCAGCCAAGGGAGCCGCAAAGTAAAAAATTCCGTTTCATAGATAGCCTTTCCTCCGTAAATTTAACATAAATTTTATCTAATTCTATTATTGCCGACCTTGAAAAAATCATGCGTCAATGATATGATTATGCTAATCCGAAAAGAAATGAATCAAAAGACAGACAGGAGCAAAGAAAATGGACTATCAGCAAAGCAGGGCATATATCAAGGATGCAGAAAAATACGGAATCGTCCCGGGGCTTGCCAATATGCGGGAGCTTATGAAACGCCTGGGAAATCCCCAGGACAGCCTGCAGTTTGTCCATGTGGCGGGAACCAACGGCAAAGGTTCGGTAATTACTTATTTATATTCCGTATTATCCCGGGCGGGGTACCGGGTAGGACGATATATTTCCCCTACCATTTATTCCTACCGGGAACGGATGGAGGCCGCAGGACAGACCATAACCCGCAGTGAGTTTGCCGGATATCTTACAAAAACAGCCGATGTGATCGCTGAAATGACAAGAGAAGGTTTACCCCATCCCACCCCATTTGAAATCGAAACGGCGGTGGCATTTTTATTTTTTAAAGAGAAAAACTGCAGTCCCGTATTGTTAGAGGTGGGAATGGGAGGTTCTCTGGACGCCACCAACATTATCAAAAATACAAAGCTGGCGGTACTGGCGTCCATCAGTCTGGATCACCAGTCCTTCCTTGGAAATACGCTGGCGGAGATCGCGCAGAATAAGGCGGGGATCATTAAGCCCGGCTGCCAGGCGGTCACTGCCGCGCAAAGGCCGGAGGCAAAAGAGGTGATCGAAAGATGTTGTCAGGCATCCGGCGTTCCTTTGCGGGAGGCATCCCCGGCGGAAGCAGAGCTTCTGACTGAGGGCGTCCGGGGTCAGACCTTCCGCTATAAAAACGAAACCTACGAATTGTCCCTGGCTGGTGTTTATCAGATTGAAAACGCCGTTCTTGCCCTGGAAGCGCTGGATATTCTTTCAGAGTGCGGCTATCCCACAACCATACAGGAGCGTAAGGACGGACTCCGGGAAGCCCAATGGGGAGGAAGGTTTACCGTGATCCATGAGAAGCCGCTTCTTGTGGTGGACGGCGCCCATAATCCCGCTGCGGCAGATCAGTTGGCGACTTCCATCCGGCATTATTTCAAGGGACGCAGGCTCTATTATATTATGGGAATGTTCCGGGATAAGGATTATCGGAGCGTCATCGCCAAAACAAGCCCTTATGCACAGAAGATCTTCACCATTGCCACCCCGGGGAATCCCCGTGCCCTGCCTGCAGAAGAACTGGCGGAGGCCGTCCGGGAATACCATGAGGATGTGACCGCAATGGATACCATAGAGGCAGCAGTGGATGAGGCTTTTCGGATAGCCGGGGAAGAGGATGTGATTCTGGCTTTCGGCTCCCTGTCTTTTATCGGAGAGCTTACCAGGATTGTGAAGGAAATGAAATAAAATATCCCCGAAGGAAAGGGTAAAGGCGTTCATGAGCACATTGCAAAGCGAAATGCGAATGTCCGCCTTACAAGCAGGAAATACGACAAAGGGGAAAGAAAAACAGATGAGAGGATAACAGGATGATAGATTTACAGGAATGCCGGAAAGAGATAGACGCCATCGATGATGAGATCATCCGGCTTTTTGAGAAAAGAATGAAGGTCAGTGAGGCTGTGGCGGAATATAAGATCAACACCGGAAAACAGGTTCTTGATCCGGAACGTGAGCAGGCGAAGATCACCGCGCTCCGTAAGAAGGCGCACGGGGAATTTAATACGTTGGGGGCGCAGGAGCTTTTCCAGCAGATCATGGCCATCAGCCGCAAGCGTCAGTACCAGCTTCTTACAAAGAACGGCATAGAGGAAGAACGTGATTACGAAATGGTGGACAGGCTTCCTCTTGAGAATGTGAACGTGGTCTTTCAGGGAGTGGAGGGCGCTTACGCTTATGCGGCAATGCGCGCCTATTTCGGAGAGAATATCAACAGCCACCACGTAAAAACCTGGCGCGACGCCATGGAAGAGGTATCCGGAGGCAGAGCGGACTATGCGGTGCTTCCTATCGAAAACTCCACGGCAGGCATTGTGGCGGATATTTACGATCTGCTGACAGAATACGAATTATACATAGTCGGGGAGCAGCTCCTTCCGGTAGACCACGTGCTTCTGGGCGTGCCGGGGGCTTCCATGGAAGACGTCCGGGAGGTTTATTCCCATCCCCAGGGCCTTGCCCAGTGCAGTAAATTTCTGGAGGCACATCCTGAATGGAAGAGCATAAAAGTAGAAAATACCGCTTACGCCGCCCGTAAGGTACATGAGGATCAGGATAAGGCCAAAGCGGCGATCGCAAGCCGGGAAGCAGGACAGGTATTCGGATTATCCATACTCACAGAAAATATCTGCAACAACGGACAAAACGTAACCAGGTTCATTATCGTAAGCAGCAGGCCGGTTTATGAGAAAGAATCCGGAAAAATCAGCATTTGCTTTGAACTGCCCCATGAGAGCGGAACATTATACAACATGCTTTCCCATATGATCTACAATGGGCTGAATATGACCAAGATCGAATCACGCCCCATTCCGGGAAAGACCTGGGAGTACCGCTTTTTTGTGGATTTTGAGGGAAATCTTGAGGACAGCGCGGTAAAGAACGCCATCCGGGGCCTGAAGGCAGAAGCCAACCGGATGCGGGTTCTGGGCAATTATAAAGCGATCAATACAGAGATACAGAGGGGGTAAGACAATGGCAAGGATTCAGGAATGTATACTTTACCGTGATTTTCAGCACGGGGAGCTTCTGGAGAAAATGACAGCCCTGATGAATGCATATGGGAACAGTCAGGAAGACCTGAGCGACAAAAAGACAGTTTTTTATGAGTGCGTAAACAGTTTGGTGGAGATGGCGGGCGACTATGGCTTTTCCGGCAATCTCTGGCATAACTACCTGACCTTTCTTCTGGTAAACCACGAGAACGCGTTCAGTACGGCCTGCGAAATAAGGGGAGCCGTCAAAGGAAGCATCAATGAAATGGCGATGAATGATTTTGCTGTTTTTAAAGAATTATATGACTTTGACCTGGAGTGTCTGGACAGGGCTTTCCATACTACCTGCTGCAGGACGCTCTGCTCCTATGAAAATATCGACGATGGCAGCAAAATGTTCAACAAGCGTATCCGCGACCGTATCTGCAGCATGAGCAAAACCCTGGCGGCGGCAAAGACCACCGGGGAATTTATGGAGGATATGGTGCAGTTTTATAAGGATTTCGGCGTAGGCAAGCTGGGCCTTCACAAGGCGTTCCGTATCGACCACGACGAAAACGGGCAGACCATTATCGCGCCGATCACCAGGATCGCCCATGTGAAGCTGGAAGATCTGGTGGGCTATGAGATACCCAAGCAGAAGCTGATCGAAAACACAGAAGCCTTTGTCAGGGGCAGAAAGGCCAACAACTGCCTGCTGTTCGGGGATGCCGGAACAGGGAAATCCTCCAGCATCAAGGGAATCCTGAACCGTTATTATGACGAGGGGCTTCGTATCATTGAGGTCTACAAGCATCAGTTCCAGGATCTGAATGATGTGATCGCACAGATCAAAAACAGAAATTATAAGTTTATTATCTATATGGACGATCTGTCCTTTGAGGAATTTGAGACAGAGTATAAATATCTGAAGGCTGTTATTGAAGGCGGCCTTGAGAAAAAGCCGGACAATATCCTGATCTATGCCACCAGCAACCGCAGGCATCTGGTGCGCGAGCGCGCAGGCGACAAGCTGGAGCTTATGGATGACGACGACCTGCATTCCTCCGATACTGTACAGGAGAAGCTTTCTCTGGTTTACCGCTTTGGCGTCCGCATTTATTTCGGCGCGCCGGAGAAGCGGGAATTTGAAGAGATCGTGGAAACACTGGCAGAAAGAAACGGCATCGATATGCCCCGGAACAGCCTGCTTATGGAGGCAAATAAGTGGGAGCTTTCCCATGGCGGAAGAACAGGAAGGACGGCGCAGCAATTTATTGATTATTTATTAGGAAAAGAAGGAGAGGGAACATGGCAGTAACGACTTTTGCGGCAATTGATATCGGCTCCTATGAAGTCAGTATGAAGATCTTTGAACTTTCAAAGAAGATCGGCTTTCGTGAACTGAATTATGTAAGATACCGCCTGGAGCTTGGCAGAGGGGCATATTCTAAAGGCAGGCTTGATATGGATATGGTGGACGCGCTCTGCGGAATCCTGGTTGATTTTAAAAATATCATGAAGGAATACGGGGCGGAGGAATACCGTGCCTGCGCCACCAGCGCTTTTCGGGAACTGGATAACCCGATTATCATTGTGGAGCAGATCTTCCAGAGGACGGGAGTCCGGGTGGAAATCTTAAGCAATGCGGAGCAGCATTTCCTTGGATACAAATCCATCGCGGCCATTGAGGCAGGCTTTAAGAAAATGATCCAGAAGGGAACCGCGATCCTGGATGTGGGCGGAGGAAGCCTGCAGGTGTCCCTGTTTGATAAGGATACCTTGGTGACGACCCAGAGCCTTAAAATCGGAAGCCTGCGTATCCGAGAGCGGCTGAAGGAACTGGAAAAGGCCAATAATCATTACGATCAGTTGATCGAGGAGTTTATCCGCAACGACCTGACCGCCTTCCAGCGTCTTTATCTGAAAGACAGGGATATCAAAAATGTCATTCTCATGGGTGATTTCCTGACGGATACCCTGTTCCGGGAGGAAATGCAGGATCATATCATTACAAGAGAGGAATTCAGCAAACGCTACGAAAACTCTGTTTATAAAACAGACGAGGTTCTGGCGGAAGAGATGGACATCGATCCGGAATATGCGTCCCTGATCGTCCCGACCATGGTCATCTGCAAAAATTTCCTGGATATTTTCAATGCGGAATCCCTGTGGGCGCCCGGCGTATCCCTGCTGGACGGTCTTGCCTATGATTTCGGGGAAAGAAAGAAATATATTAAGAGCGTACATAACTTCGAAAACGATATTCTTGTGGCGTCCAGAAATATTGCCAAGCGCTATTCCAGCGGCAAAAATCATATCCAGGGCACCACCAGGCTGGCCCTTACTATTTTTGACAGCATGAAAAAGGTCCACGGCATGGGCGCCAGAGAGCGTCTGCTTTTGCAGATCGCCGTCCAGCTCCATGACTGCGGCAAATATATCAGCATGGCGGATGTGGCGGAGTGCTCCTACCGGATCATCATGGCGACGGAGATCATCGGGCTTTCCACAGAGGAACGGCAGATCATTGCCAGCGCGGTGCGGTACAATACGACGGAATTTGTTTATCAGGAGAAAAATGACGACGGCTCCGGCCTTGACAGAAACCGCTATCTGCTGGTGGCGAAGCTGACGGCGATCCTGCGTCTGGCCAATGCCATGGACAGGAGCCATTATCAGAAGGTAGAAGGCTTAAAGGCGGTGCTCAAAGACAGAGAACTGCAGCTTGTGATCGATTCCAGCAGGGACGTTTCCCTGGAACTTGGCCTTCTGAAGGATAAGGTCAAATTCTTTGAAGAGGTGTTCGGTATCCGGCTGGTTCTCAGAAGAAAGAGAAGACTGTAGGCGGAGCTGCACCGACAATAAAAATGTCGCTGTTCACCCAGACAGTGCAGACGATAACATAAAAATCACTGTTTCCAGAGAGAACCGCAGCATGCTGCGGCGTAGGAGGTAAAAATGGAGTTAAAGAGTTTTGAAAAGCCGGAATATTACGTGAACCGGGAATTAAGCTGGCTGAAATTTGACGACAGAGTATTGAGCGAGGCAAGGGACAAGAGCCTTCCTTTGTTTGAGCGTTTAAAATTTTTAAGTATCACATCCTCAAACCTTGATGAATTTTATATGGTGCGTGTGGCGTCTCTGAAGGATCAGGTGCACGCCGGATACGAAAAACCGGATATTGCCGGGCTGACCCCAAAGGAACAGCTTAAGGCGATCAGTGAGCAGACCCATGAACTGGTGCGCGTCCAGTACAGTACCTATAACCGTTCCGTACTTCCGGCGCTGGAAAAGGCCGGGCTTCACATGATCGCGGAGCATGAGGAGCTTACCAAAGAACAGATGGAGTATGTGGACCGTTATTTTGAGGATAATGTTTATCCGGTGCTGACCCCCATGGCAATGGATTCCTCCAGGCCGTTTCCGCTTATCCGGAACAAAACCTTGAATATCGGCGCCCTGATTTCCAAAAAAGACAAGAAAAAGGGCAAGGAGGTTCTGGAATTTGCCACTGTCCAGGTTCCCTCCGTGCTTCCCCGTGTGATCGAGATTCCGTCAGGAAAGGACGGGGTGAGAGCAGTGATCCTTCTGGAAGAGATCATTGAGAGGAACATCGGCAAGCTGTTTTTGAGCAACGACGTTGTCTGCGCACATCCCTACCGTATTATGAGAAATGCCGATCTGAGCATTGATGAGGATGAGGCGGAGGATCTTCTGGTAGAGATCCAGAAGCAGTTAAAGAAACGCCAGTGGGGCGAGGTGATCCGTCTGGAAGCAGAGGAAAAGATGGATAAGCGCCTTCTGAAAATCCTCAAATCAGAGTTTGATATTAAAAATGAGGATATTTTCCTTATCAGCGGGCCTCTGGATCTGACCATGCTGATGAAGGTTTACGGCATGGAGGGCTTTGATCAGTACAAAACAAAGAAATATGTTCCCGCTCCTGTGCCGGAATTCCAGAACGACAAGGACGTTTTCCAGGTTATCCGGGAGGGAGACGTATTTCTGCATCATCCATACATGAGCTTTGATCCGGTGGTGAACTTTGTCCGTCAGGCTGCCAAGGATCCGGACGTTCTTGCGATCAAGCAGACCCTGTACCGTGTCAGTGGAAACTCCCCGATCATTGCGGCTCTGGCGCAGGCGGCGGAGAACGGCAAGCAGGTTTCAGTTCTGGTGGAGCTGAAGGCACGTTTTGACGAGGAACACAATATCGTCTGGGCGAAGATGCTGGAAAAAGCAGGCTGCCACGTTATTTACGGCCTTGTAGGACTGAAGACCCACAGCAAGATCACTCTGGTTGTGAGAAGGGAAGAGACGGGAATCCGCCGCTATGTGCATCTGGCGACCGGCAACTACAATGATTCCACAGCCAAGCTGTATACAGACTGCGGCATATTCACCTGCGACGAACGCTATGGGGAGGATGCAACGGCAGTATTCAACATGCTTTCCGGTTATTCCGAACCGAAACGCTGGAATAAGCTCATTGTGGCTCCCATCTGGATGAAAAACCGTTTCCTGAAGCTGATCGAGCGGGAGGCGGAGAATGCCAAAAAAGGAATTCCCGCTCACATTATGGGGAAGATGAACTCCCTGTGCGATCCGGTGATCATGTCCGCCCTTTATTACGCATCCTCCTGCGGAGTGAAAATCGAGCTTCTGGTGCGCGGTATCTGCTGCCTGAAGGTAGGGATCCCGGGCGTCAGCGAGAATATTCAGGTAAGATCCATTGTAGGCGATTTCCTGGAACACAGCCGTATTTTCTACTTCTATAACGCAGGCCATGAGGAAATCTACATGGGCAGCGCGGACTGGATGCCGCGTAACCTTGACCGCCGTGTGGAGATCGTTTTCCCGGTAGAGGATGAAAAAATTAAGGAAGCGATAAAGCATGTCCTCGACCTGGAATTCCGTGACAATGTGAAAGCGCATTTGCTTCAGCCGGACGGAAGCTATGTCAAACCAGATAAAAGAGGCAAGGTCCTTGTAAATTCCCAGATGGAATTTTGCAGGGAGGCCCAGGAAATGTCCGTAAAGAAAAAAGAAAGCAAGGAGCATTCCAGAGTGTTCATTCCGGCAGAGCCGGCAGCGGATATTGAGGAATAAAACTATATCAGATGTGCGGGGAGGTGATATTCCATGAGTCAAAATCAAATTGATATTTTCGATAGCAAGCAAAAAGTTTTGTTCCTTTGTCGATTAACAAGCAAATCAATGAGGGAAATTTGCAAGAGGACTATTCGACAGGGTATATTTCAGCCATCTTATTAAATATGGGGCGGCGTTCGTCAACTGACATATTTATATAGATTTGAAAGAAAACCACTCATGAAAGAATTACAGAGAATTTTGCCCTGGATCTTTCATGAGTGGTTTTTTGTTAATACGTCTGAATCATGTGAAGGAATTTGCAAAATTACGTATCCTGTTGTCTGATTATTGCCAGATACAGGCAGTATTATCACTTGAGAAAATGGAGCGTACATGGTAAAGTATAAACGTAACATATGCAGGAAGGGAGTGAAGAAGATGAATATAAATTATGGAGCAGTCAAAAAGCTGGTCTATCTGGCGGGAAGAAGCTGCTTCAGGCAAAACTGACAGAAAATATGGTTCATCAGAAAGACGGAATTGCAAATAAAAGATTGAGGTAATAATTATGCTACGTTCATTAATTTCTTTATTTCATGCCCAGATTTATGAGGATGCATGGGCTGATTATCAGCGTACGGTAAATACCGTGACCTTTGTCCGCTGGGATTATATTATTCTTACCGCTTCTAACGAGCAGCAGGCGGAAGGATTCCGCGCTCAGCTGAAGGAGCGCGAGAAGGCAGGAACGCTTCCGATGGGAACACATTTTGCCGTGCTGCCGGATCCGGACGGAAAGCGTGTGGGCTCAGGAGGCGCCACCTTAAATGTCATCCGTTATATAGCGCAGCAGGAAGGAAAAGCGGATTTTTCCGGGCTGCGTATTTTAGTCATCCACTCTGGCGGCGACAGTAAGAGAGTACCCCAGTATTCGGCGCTTGGAAAGCTTTTTTCACCGGTTCCCCATGAACTGCCGGACGGACGCTCATCCACACTCTTTGATGAATTTATGATCGCAATGGCAAGCGTTCCGTCCCGCATTCAGGAAGGGATGGTGCTTCTGTCAGGAGATGTGCTGCTGCTGTTCAATCCTTTGCAGATCGATTATCCGGGAAACGGAGCTGCGGCAATCTCTTTCAAAGAAAAGGTGGAGACAGGCAAAAATCATGGCGTTTATCTTCGGGGCGCGGACGGCAACGTGGCAAAATGCCTTCAGAAGCAGTCTGTTGAGACACTGCGGGCAGCCGGCGCAGTCAATGAGCAGGACTGCGTGGACATTGACACAGGAGCAGTGATCTTTTCCGCAAAAATGCTGTCGTCCCTGTACGGACTGGTGGCAGATGACGGCGTATTAAATGAAGAAAAATATCAGGCTTTTGTCAACGACACCGTAAGGCTTTCTCTGTATGCGGATTTTCTGTATCCCCTGGGAGCGGACGCAACCCTGGAGGATTTCTATAAAGAGAAGCCGGAGGGCAGCTTTTCCGACGCTCTGACAGAATGCCGCACGGCAGTGTGGAATGCCCTTCGTCCCTATCGGATGAAATTGCTGCGACTGGCGCCGGCAAAGTTTATTCATTTTGGAACAACGAAAGAAATCATGCATCTGATGTCAGATGAAATTGAGCAGTACAGATATCTGGGATGGAATAATTGCGTCAACAGCAGTATCAGTACGCCGGGAGCTTCCGGTTATAACAGCATATTGTCCAGCAGGGCGTCCTGCGGTGAAAATGTATATCTGGAAGTCAGCTATGTTCACAGCAAAGCCAGGGTTGGCAGCAACGTGCTGCTGTCCTATGTGGATATCCACGATGAAACGATTCCCGATGGGGTTGTTCTTCATGGACTTAAGCAGAAAGATGGCCGTTTTGTCGTCCGTATTTATGGAGTAAATGATAACCCGAAGGGGCTGCTTGAGAATGGATGCTCCTTTTTTGATACGACACTGGAAGAGTTTATGCTCAGAAATGGAATCAGTTGCGAAGAGCTTTGGCATGGTGAAGAGCATTACCTTTGGCTGGCAGAACTGTATCCGGCCTGCGATACGATTGTTGACGGAATTGCCGCGGCATTGAACATTTATGCGATGGCCCATGGAGAAGGGGATGTGGAAGCGTGGAGAAAGGCCAGACGTAAGAGCCTTTGTTCCGGGTTTAATGAAGCGGATCCCAATGCTTTGATCGCGTGGGAAAAACGTATGCAGGAACTGGCAGCTATGGATAAGCTTGCCAAAAAGATCCGCGCAGGAGAACCGGTGTCAGAGTGCAGAAATACTCTGGAAAAAGGCAGTCTGTCAAAAATCCAGCGGGAATGGTTTGACCGCCGTATGCAGCAGGCAGATTTTAGCGAAAAGATGCGCCTGCAGTATTACGTGGGACGGGCATTGGGAGGAAAGGAAGGCGAAAAGCTGATTGGAGACTGCTTCTGTACGATCCAGAACTCCGTTTTGTCCAGCAATGCAGACAGTATCCGCGAAAACCCTGACTGCCGGATTCTTATGGATCGGCATACTGTGCGGCTTCCCTTGCGTGTTAACTGGGGCGGCGGCTGGAGCGATACTCCGCCGTACTGCAATGAGCATGGCGGTACGGTTCTGAACGCGGCCCTGCTTCTGGATGGAAAGATGCCGGTTGAGGTGACGCTTCAAAAGCTGGAAGAGCATAAAATCGTCTTTGATTCCCGCGATATGGATACCCACGGAGAATTTGACACAATCGAACTTTTGCAGTCCGTGGGCAACCCCTATGATCCGTTTGTACTGCAGAAAGCAGCCCTGCTTGCCTGCGGAGTAATTCCGGCAGCGGGCGGCGATCTTGAAACAGTATTAAACCGTCTGGGAGGCGGTTTCCTGATGAAGACGGAGGTTACGGATGTGCCCAAAGGCAGCGGCCTGGGTACCAGCAGTATTCTGGCGGCCGCATGTGTAAAAGGCCTGTTTGAATTTATGGGAATCCAGCATACGGAGGACGATCTGTACAGTCACGTTTCCGTGATGGAGCAGATCATGAGCACCGGAGGCGGCTGGCAGGATCAGGTGGGAGGCCTGAGCAATGGTGTGAAATATATTACCACAATGCCGGGACTGAAGCAGGATATTAAGGTGCAGCATTTAAATATCCCGGAGGAAGCGTGGAACGAGCTTCGGGAAAGATTCGCCCTGATCTATACCGGGCAGCGCCGTCTTGCGAGAAATCTGCTCCGGGATGTGGTAGGCCGTTATATTGGCAATGAAAAAGATTCCCTGTATGCACTGAATGAAATCCAGAGGATGGCGGCGCTGATGCGCTTTGAGCTTGAACGGGGGCATATCGATGATTTTGCAAAGCTGCTGGACCGCCATTGGGAACTTTCCAAGATGGTGGATGCAGGCAGTACCAATACATTGCTGGATCAGATCCTTGGCTCCATCGATGAGTTTATTGACGGCAGACTGGTTTGCGGCGCCGGCGGAGGCGGCTTCCTGCAGGTAATTCTCAAAAAAGGAGTGACAAAACAGCAGGTTCATCAGCGGCTGAAATCCGTATTCCAGGACAGCGATGTGGGCGTGTATAACTGTACGCTTATCTGATACGTTACCACCGTTTCCGATACTCTCCCGGAGTAATGCCTTCTACTTTTTTAAAAACGCGGTTGAAATAACCGGGTTCGTGTACCCCGACTTCACGGCCGATCTCTTCGATGGTCAGTTCTGAAAAACGAAGGAGCCGTTTGGCATGGGTGATGCGGATGTGGTCAAGGTAGGAAAGAACAGTAGTGCCAAACTGTTCCTTGAATACTCTGGTTAAATAAAATTTGTTAATATAAAATTCCTCGGCCAGCCGGTCGAGAGTGATTCGTTCCTGATAATGTTCCTCCAGATATGTTTTTACATGCTGGAGGGACTGTTTCTTTAAGCCGGTTCGCATACTGGCTTCCGGAGACCAGCTTTCTTCCATGATCAGGGTAAGGAGGCTGGTTATTTTTTCGTTTATGTGCATGTCGCGGATATAATCTTCGGAGCCTGCGATTGAGAAAATTGTGTCAATTATGACGGAAAAAGAGTCAATATTGTCTGGTCTGAAGGCCGGACGTCCGCCGCGCTCCGTATATTTGTCGTAGATCCCGTTTATATTCGGGCCATAAAAATGCACCCATTTCAAACTCCAGAGGTCCTTTTCAGAGGAATGGTGGGAATATGGCTTCCGGCAGTCAATAAATATGCAGTCTCCCGTACGAAGGGAATACTCCTGCCCGGAATAAGCCAGTTTACCGGAACCATCTGTGACAACAAAAAACAGAAAAGAGATGAGCCCTTCTCTTTTGCTGGTATGAGGCTTTATGGCCTGAAGCTCCCCGACCTCCTGCAAATACAGCAGGTTATTTTTGGCAAAGTTTGACGGGGTGTATATAATACGGCTGGAAACGACTGAGCTTTCCTGAAATAACGAATTCATCATGTGGGTATCCTCCATACATAGCATAAAGGAAATTGTAGCATAAAAGTCAATATAATACAAGAATTACCCAATATTGTGAATTGAGCGCGGGCATGTTTTCCCGTAGAATGTATCCTGTCGGACAGAAGGCAATTATAATAAGATAAAAAGGAGTATTATATAGTATGAGTAAAACTGCATTAATTACCGGGATCACCGGTCAGGACGGATCTTATCTTGCGGAGTTTCTTCTGGAAAAGGGATATGAAGTCCATGGGATTACCCGCCGGGCCTCTATTTCCAATACTGCCAGGATCGATCATCTGATCGCTGACGGAGCGGTCAGGCTGCATGACGGCGACCTGACAGATTCCTCATCGTTGATTCGTATCATAAATATGGTCCGGCCAGATGAAATTTATAATCTGGCCGCGCAAAGCCATGTACAGGTTTCCTTTGATGTGCCGGAGTATTCCGGAGATGTGGACGCTCTTGGGGTTCTGCGTATTCTTGAAGCTGTCCGCATCCTGGGGCTGACCAAAACCACCCGTGTCTATCAGGCTTCTACTTCTGAACTGTACGGCAAGGTGGAAGAGGTTCCCCAGAGAGAGACCACTCCCTTCCACCCGTACAGTCCCTATGCGGTTGCCAAACAGTATGGCTTCTGGATCACAAAGGAGTACCGCGAGGCGTATGGGATGTTTGCGGTGAACGGTATTTTATTTAATCATGAATCGGAGCGCCGCGGTGAAAATTTTGTTACCCGTAAGATCACACTGGCGGCAGGGAGGATTGCGGAAGGCCTGCAGGATCATCTGGAGCTTGGAAACATGGATTCTCTCCGTGACTGGGGATACGCAAAGGATTACGTTGAGTGTATGTGGCTGATTATGCAGCAGGAAAAGCCGGAAGACTTTGTGATCGCCACGGGGGTACAGCATACAGTCCGTGATTTCACAGAGAAGGCTTTTGCAGTCAACGGAATGACGATCCGCTGGGAAGGAACCGGCCTGGAGGAAAAGGGCTATGACGCAGAGACAGGAAAGCTTCTGGTCTGCGTGAATCCGGAATGGTTCCGTCCCACAGATGTAGACAATCTGTGGGGCGACCCGACAAAGGCGAAGATGGTACTTGGCTGGAATCCGCAGAAGACTTCTTATGAGCAGCTGGTCGAGATTATGGCAAAGCATGACCGTGAGCTGGCAAAGCGGGAAAGAGCCGTAAAGAATGCAAAGTAGGAGCTATAAAGAATGCAAAGCAGAGCTATAAAAAATGCAAAGTGAGGAAAAGAGGAAAACAATTATGATGGAGAAAAATGCAAAAATTTACGTTGCAGGACACCGGGGGATGGTAGGATCTGCCATTGTCCGTGAACTGCAGCGTCAGGGATATACAAACATTGTTACACGTACGCATCAGGAACTGGACCTCTGCCGTCAGGCTGATGTAGAGAAGTTCTTTGCAGAGGAAAAACCGGAGTATGTGTTTCTTGCGGCTGCCAAGGTTGGAGGCATTATTGCCAATCAGGAGGCGCTGGCGGATTTTATGTGGTTTAATATGACCCTTGAAATGAATGTGATTCATTCCGCATGGCAGAACGGCTGCAAAAAGCTGGAATTTTTGGGTTCAAGCTGCATCTATCCCCGTATGGCACCCCAGCCGATGCCGGAAAGCTGCCTGCTGACCGGAGAACTGGAGAAGACAAACGAGGCCTATGCGCTTGCGAAGATCAGCGGTTTGAAATACTGCGAATTTTTGAACCGGCAATATGGCACGGATTATATTTCCGTTATGCCGACCAACCTTTATGGCCCCAATGACAACTATCACCCGACTCACAGCCATGTCCTGCCTGCACTGATCCGCCGTTTCCATGAAGCGAAGGAACAGAACCTGCCCTATGTGACCTGCTGGGGGGACGGTTCTCCTCTGCGTGAATTTTTATATGTGGATGATCTTGCGAATCTCTGTGTATTCCTGATGAATCATTACACCGGCAATGAAACCGTGAATGCCGGTACCGGCAAAGAACTGACGATCAGAGAGCTGACAGAGCTTGTGGCAAAGGTAATCGGCTATGAGGGGGAAATCCGCTGGGATACCTCCAAACCAAACGGAACACCGCGTAAGCTGCTGGATGTAAGCAAGGCCACAAAGCTTGGCTGGACCTATAAGACGGAACTGGAAGACGGTATCCGGCTGTCTTATGAGGATTTTCTGAACAATCCCATGCGCGCCGAAAGATAAAAAGGAAAATGAGAGGATGGCAATATGAACATTGTATTATTATCCGGCGGTTCCGGCAAGCGTCTGTGGCCGCTTTCCAACGATATTCGTTCCAAACAGTTTATCAAGATCTTCAAGGCAGAAGACGGCTCCTATGAGTCTATGGTACAGCGTGTCTATCATCAGATAAAAAAGGCGGATGCAAATGCGACGGTGACGATTGCTACGGGCAAAACCCAGGTTTCCGCTATCCACAATCAGCTTGGAGAGGAAGTGGGGATTTCCGTAGAACCCTGCCGCCGGGATACGTTTCCGGCAATCGCACTGGCCACAGCCTATCTGACTGATATAAAAGGAATCAATCCGGAGGAATCCGTGGTTGTCTGCCCGGTTGATCCCTATGTAGAGGATGATTATTTTGATGCGCTGAAAGAACTGGCAGCCCAGGCGGACAAAGGGGAAGCCAACCTGGTTCTTATGGGAATAGAGCCCACGTATCCAAGCGAGAAGTATGGGTATATTATTCCTGAGAGTTCCGGAAAAACAGCGCGGGTTTCTACCTTTAAGGAAAAACCGACGGCAGCGGCGGCGGAAGAATATATCCGTCAGGGGGCTTTGTGGAACGGCGGAGTATTTGCTTACAAACTGAAGTATGTTCTGGACAAAGCCCACGAATTGATAGATTTTACAGATTACCAGGACCTATATGCAAAGTATGACACCCTTACCAGAATTTCTTTTGATTATGCGGTTGTTGAGAAAGAGGATAAGATTCAGGTGATGCGCTTTGCAGGACAGTGGAAGGATCTGGGAACCTGGAACACGCTGACAGAAGCCATGGTTGAAAATGCGGTCGGGGATGTGATGATGAATGAAACCTGCAAAAATGTCCATGTGGTGAACGAGCTGGATGTTCCGATTTTGGCTATGGGCCTGCATGACGTAGTGATTTCCGCGTCCCCGGAGGGGATTCTGGTATCTGATAAGGAGCAGAGCTCTTATATCAAGCCCTTCGTGGACAAAATAGACCAGCAGATCATGTTTGCTGAAAAATCCTGGGGAAGCTTCCGCGTGCTGGATGTGGAAGATGAAAGCCTGACGATTAAGGTTACGCTGAATGCAGGACACAGTATGAATTATCACAGCCATAAATACCGTGACGAGGTATGGGTGGTCACATCCGGTGAAGGACGGACCGTGGTAGACGGCATGGAACAGGAGGTTCGTGTCGGCGACGTAGTCACAATACAGGCGGGCTGCCGGCATACTATTATGGCAGAAACGGAGCTGAAGCTGATTGAAGTACAGCTTGGCAGGGAGATAAGCGTTCATGACAAACAGAAATTCCCGTTGGAATAACGAGGCTGCTTTAAACAATCCCTTCCTTTTAAAACCAGCCGGAAAGGATTATCTCTGGGGCGGCAGCAGATTAAACGACGATTTTTCAAAAAATATTGATATGAGTCCGCTGGCGGAAACGTGGGAGTGCTCTACCCATCCGGACGGCCCGAGTATGGCTGCCAGCGGAGAATTTGAAGGGCAGCTGCTTTCTGATATTTTGCGGGCGCATCCGGAGTATCTTGGCACACACCCTAAAACAAAGGGAGAGCTTCCGATTCTCATCAAATTGATTGACGCGAAAAGGGATCTTTCGGTCCAGGTGCATCCCAGCGATGAATATGCCCGTAAACATGAGCACGGGCAGCTGGGCAAAACGGAGATGTGGTATGTTCTGGACGCGGCTAAGGGCGCAAAGCTGGTTTACGGCTTTCACCACGATACGGATAAAGAAAGTATACGCAAAAGCATTAACAACGGTACCATCGAAAAATATCTCCAGAAGGTACCCATTCGGAAGGACGATCTGTTTTATATCGAAGCAGGGACAGTACATGCCATTGGAGCAGGGGCGTTAATTGCGGAGATCCAGGAAAGCTCCAATCTTACATACCGCATGTACGATTACGGCCGGGTTGATAAAAACGGCAAAAAACGGGAGCTGCACGTGGAGAAGGCCCTTGAAGTGGCCAATCTGAAAGCAAGCATCGAGCCCAGACAGCCTCTGCGCGTTTTAAAATACCGTCAGGGCTGCGCCTCTGAGCTGCTGTGCCGCTGTAAATATTTTGAAGTATACCGGATGCTTGTAAATACGGAACACTGCAGAAAGCTGGTAGGTTATCAGGCGGACAGCACCTCGTTCCGTGTACTGCTCTGTACGGATGGCTGCGGCGCGGCACACTTTGATAATCATATTTTTAGCTTCTTTAAGGGAGACTGCATTTTTGTGCCGGCAAATTCCGTAAAGCTCCGGATACACGGCATGGCGCAGTTCCTGGACGTCAGAGGATGACGTCTGTATATCAGAATACCGTATTTTTCAGGTCAATATTCTGCAGGCGCAGGAAGTGTACCTGAAAATATTAGGAATCTAAGTTTTAAATAAAAACGTCGATTGCCAGGAGTCACAAACATAGAAAAGTGACTGCTGGCACTTTTTGTTCTAAAAAATTGCCTTCATAACTATCCTTTCTTTGCATTATCCGATATTGTGTTCATATGAGGCGGGGAGATTTTAAAATCCTGAAATAGAATTTACCGGAAATGGGAACTGGCAGCAGCTTTTAAAAGTGCAGCACAGCAGATCAATATTATTTACAGCGGGTCAATATTATTTTAGGATATGTACCTAATTTTATGCTGCGAGTTAAGGGCGATAAAAGAAGAAAAAAAACTACAAAAGGCGATAAAGGACAACAAAAGCCGAAAAAAGGAAATGAAAGGAGTAAGCCGTTATATTTACTTTGGTACATAGTCCGGCCTGAAACTGTGCTGGTTAGTGGGAGGGAAAAATTATGATCAACGACGATTATTGGTTGGATGAAATATTACGAAGACTGGGAATAACAGAGGCGTATAAGGGCTATGACCGTGTCAAAATGGCAGTCTGCCTGGCTCTTGAGGATGAAAAACGTCTGGTAACTTTTCGGGACAGCATTTATAAGTATATGGCTGAAGAGGAAAATGGCAATTGGAAAAGTGTGGAAAAGAATTTCCGCACGGTAGTAAAGAGAGCATGGACAATTAACCCCGAATTACTGCAGGAGCTGGCCGGGTACCGCATGTATTGGGCGCCGACAGTATCTGAGTTTATCAGTAATCTTGTGTCCTACCGAAAGAAACAGATTAAGAAAGCAGCTATGCAGGCGGAGCAGAATAAGAAGATTGAGATCAAAAATGAACAGTCTGTACAGACTGTTCAAAAGGTTGGTTCACTGGCTGCTTCAGGGATTCAGAATTAAGAAACTGCAATATTAAAGAAACTGCAATATCAGTAATTGGAGATACTGACAGGCATATGGAGTGTAAATAGTTTCGGGATTATCCCGCCTTCGCCCTGCATTCAAAGGCTGAACAGATATAATCGTCGCATTGCCGCGTTACATTTGTTCAGCGTATATATAAAAATATGGAAATCTGGGATTATGAAGCAATGCCGGAATGGCGGAGCCATGCCCTGACGCAGGTCTTTGCGTATGAAAGCGTATGAAATCATATAAACGGGAGGAAGAACTGTGTGGTATGTAATACAGGTGTTTACCGGTCAGGAAGAAAAAATGAAAGAGATATGTGAATATCAGATACCGGGGGATGTGCTTGAAAAATGCTTCATTCCATATTATGAAGAAATGAAAAAATATCTGGGAGAATGGCACAAAGAAAAAAAGATCCTTTTTCCCGGATATCTTTTTGTTATAACAGAACAAATAACCGCACTGCATACAGAACTGAAAAAAATACAGGGCTTTACCAGAATCCTGGGAGATCAGACATATTTGCTGCCACTTACTGACGGAGAGGTCGCTTTTATACAACGCTTCGGCGGAGAAGAGCATTTAGTTGAAATGTCCCAGGGGGTCATTGAGAATGATGAGATTACGATCATCGACGGCCCGCTGAAAGGCTTTGAAGGATGCATAAAAAGAATCGACAGACATAAAAGAAAAGCAGAAATCCAGATAGAGATGTTTGGACAGCTTGTGAATACGACAGTGGGGATTGAGATTATAAAAAGGACAGCGGTAAAAATGAATGAAGAGAATGAGGAACATAATGATACTATAAATGAGCAAATTTGAAATTTTACCAAAATTACTTAAAATTGCTTAAA
>JAUNGB010000056.1 GCA_030524715.1 Eubacteriales bacterium
GGGGAGTTTGAGGGGGACCTTCGGGCTTCGCAACTTCGAGATGGTCCCCCTCAAGGTTTTCTATTTTCTTAAAATAATTTCTTTAGAATAAAGAATTAGAACAATCCAGTGATTTTTCCATTCTCGTCTACGTCGATCCTCTCCGCAGCCGGTACCTTCGGAAGACCTGGCATGGTCATGATCTCGCCTGTCAGGGCTACGATGAAGCCTGCGCCTGCGGAGATCTTCAGGTTACGTACCGTTACCTCAAAGTCTGTAGGAGCGCCGAGCTTAGTCTGGTCGTCTGTTAAGCTGTACTGTGTTTTAGCTACACAGATCGGGCAGTTGCCGAAGCCGAGAGCTTCCAGTTCTTTCGCCTGTTTCTGAGCGTTTGCGGTCAGGACAACTCTCTTGCCGCCGTAGATCTTCTGTACGATTGCGTTCAGCTTGTCTTCAATGCTGCCTTCCAGTTCGTAGGAGTAGGTGAAGTCGTTGGGTTCTTCCACAAGACGGATAACCTCTTCCGCAAGCTTGACGCCGCCCTCGCCGCCTTTTGCCCATACTTCGGAAAGAGCAACGTTAACGCCCAGTTCCTTACATTTCTGCTCAACCAGGTCAAGCTCTGCCTTGGTATCGGTAGGGAATGCGTTGATGGCAACTACGCACGGCAGTTTGTATACGTTTTTGATGTTGCTTACATGCTTCAGAAGGTTCGGAAGACCTTTTTCCAGAGCCTCCAGGTTTTCATTGTTCAGCTCAGCCTTCGGTACGCCGCCGTTGTATTTCAGGGCGCGTACGGTAGCTACGATAACGACTGCGTTGGGTTTCAGGCCTGCCATACGGCACTTGATATCCAGGAATTTCTCCGCGCCCAGGTCTGCGCCGAAGCCTGCCTCTGTGATGGCATAGTCAGCCAGCTTCAGGGCCATCTTAGTTGCGGTTACAGAGTTACATCCGTGAGCGATGTTCGCGAACGGTCCGCCGTGAACGATGGCCGGAACATGCTCTAAGGTCTGTACCAGGTTTGGCTTCAGGGCGTCCTTAAGAAGCGCGGTCATAGCGCCCTCTGCGTGAAGGTCGCCTGCGGTAACCGGTTTCTGTTCGGAAGCTTTGCCGTATGTATAGCCGATGATAATTTTGGATAATCTTTCCTTCAGGTCCTTGATGTTGCTTGCAAGACAGAGAACTGCCATGATCTCGGAAGCAACGGTGATATCGTAGCCGTCTTCACGAGGCATACCGTTGGTCTTTCCGCCAAGGCCGTCTACTACGTTACGGAGCTGACGGTCGTTCATGTCCACGCATCTTCTCCAGGTAATCTTTCTCGGGTCAATGTTCAGAGCGTTGCCCTGGAAGATATGGTTGTCGATCATAGCTGCCAGCAGGTTGTTGGCTGCGCCGATCGCATGGAAATCGCCTGTAAAGTGCAGGTTGATGTCTTCCATAGGAACAACCTGAGCGTATCCGCCGCCTGCAGCGCCGCCCTTAACGCCGAATACCGGTCCCAGGGACGGCTCACGAAGAGCAACCATAACGTTTTTGCCAAGCTTCTGCATACCGTCTGCAAGACCTACGGTTGTGGTGGTCTTCCCTTCGCCTGCCGGTGTGGGGTTGATAGCGGTAACCAGGATCAGCTTGCCGTTTTCTTTGTCAGAATCTTTCAACAGGTTGTAGTCGATTTTTGCTTTGTACTTGCCGTACTGCTCCAGATATTTGTCATCGATGCCTGCTTTAGCCGCAATGTCAGTAATTGGAAGCATTTCGCATTCCTGTGCGATTTCGATGTCTGTTTTGAATCCCATAAAAATTACCTCCTTTTTCTTTACGCCATCCGGACGATTATCACCAGGACGGCACCCTTTGGGTTTATACACATCTTCGTCTATTAAAACAGATACCCCGCCTGTTTTAATCTTCAGAATAATCAGAGGACTTTCCCGAAAGCCTTCAGAGAGCCGATGATCACGTCTCCCATAACCGCCATATCCTCTGCCTGGAAAGATACCGGAAAGTTATCAGAAAACAGGATCTGGGAAGACGGCGGAAACTCTTCGTCTCCCTCCCACAGGATCATCTGTATCTGATATCCCGGATAAATCTCCACTTCATAAGCTATATCACCGTGCTTCACCGGCGCCCCATGGATATGCTCCATAATCGCCCGAAAAGCCTCCAGCCTGTTCCCGTAGGAAAAAGCAAGACGTTTGATACAGCGCCCGTCAAACTGCCTCAGATAGACCTCTCCCCAAGGCATTTCCCGGTAAGTTTTAAATTTGCCGCTCCCTGTGGATTCCGCGCCTGAAAGCAGGAAACGAATCGTAAGGATTTTGGCATAGATCATTTCCTCCAGAGGGTAAAAGCCCATGTGGTCAGCCAGGTGCGTTACCTGAAAATTCGGAAAGGAAATCTGGTAGACTGTCCCAAGAAATCTCAGGGTAAAAAGCCGTGTTTCCTGATCATAGGGAATCCCCAGACGTTTGGCGATCTCTAAGGGATCTGCCTTCTGATACTGCTCCATATAATGTTCCCAGGGCATCCTTTCCTTGCTGTCCTTCTCATATCCTAAATCATTTAAGTTAAAAGCCATGTGCCACCTCTGTTAATTTTGTATAAATTTGCCGCTGTCTGCATCTGCAGTCTGCAGGCAGCAGCAGTGATTTTATTCCTGCGGGCAACGGGCCGAACAGACATGCCTGCATCCATTTGGCGGCTGCCGCAAGGGTATTTAACATAATTTCAGATGCTGTCCGCAGCCGTCGCTGCAAACAGTATCCTTTTATTTATAACTGTTTATAACTGCGCCATCACATCCGGGAACAAAGTCGTATCGGTGTGAGGGATAAAGCATGCGCCCACAAATTCATCCATGTAGGTGGGAACCGCTGAAAGTTCCAGATACGTCATATTGGACGCCAGGCTGTAAACTTTCTTCTCTGCCTCTGTGGAAAGAAGCATCAGGTAAGAGCCTGTCAGGGATGAATTGCCGATATAGTGGAATTTTTCCAGAGGAATATCCGGGAACATTCCGATATTTACTGCGTTTTTCATATTGATTCCGCTTCCGATGCCGCCCGCCACATATACGTCGTCGATCATGGATACGTCGAAATCCAGGGAACTGAGCATAGTACGGATCGCGGAGAAAATAGCTCCTTTGGCACGGATGAAGTTGTCGATATCCACCTCCGTGATCTCCACATCCTTCACAGAACCGGCCTCTTCTTCAAAAGCAAGCACGTAGCTTCCCATGCCGTACTGGTCATGCCTTACACGCTTACCCTCGCGGACAAATTTGCCCTTGGGGTTAATAATACCCGTGATAAACAGCTCGCTGATCACATCAATGATACCGGAGCCGCAAAGGCCGATCGGCTTCGTTCCGGGCTCTCCCACAACCTTATAGGAGGGTTCCATGGTTTCTTTATCGATGGTACATGCCTCAATGGCTCCGTCTGTAGCACGCATGCCGCAGCTAATATCCCCGCCCTCAAAGGCAGGTCCTGCGGAACATGCGCAGCTCATCATGAAGTCAGAGTTTCCAAATACAAGCTCTCCGTTGGTTCCAAGGTCAATGAACAGGGAAAATTCCGGCCTGTTCCAGATCATGCTCACCAGCGTTCCGGCAGTGATATCACCGCCTACATAGCTTCCTATATTGGGAGCCACAATAATATGGGCGTCCTGGTTAATATCAATTCCCACGTCGGAAGCAAACAGGGAATTTGTTTTAAAGAATGCAGGAATGTATGGTTCCATACGCAGCGGATCTGCATTGATTCCTGCAAACAGATGATTCATAGTCGTGTTGGATGCAACGCACATCCGGTAGATCTGATTTCTGGAAATACCGGCACTTTTGCACATTTCGCGGATCATGGGATTAATGGTCTCCTTGATCACTGCGTCCTGCAGCTTCTTTTTGCCGCCCGGCTTCTGCTGTTCAATAATACGGTTGATCACGTCCGCACCATAGCGGATCTGACCGTTGCCTGCAGAACCCTTTGCCAGAATTTCGCCGTTTTCCATATTGATGATCACGGCTGATACAGTTGTTGTACCAATATCTACTGCAAGACCGCATACTACAACATCCTCGCTCATTCCGTAGATGTCATAGACAAACATGTCGTTCGGCGTTGTCCGCAGGATACATTTTACTTGATAGTTATTGTCGCGCATGACATCCGGCAGTTTCTTAAGGACTGCATACGGAATCCGCACACGCTTAATGTTCAGGAATTTACGAAGCGCCCTTGTAAGGCGTTCATTGTCCGGCATGGTATCGTCCAGGCTCGGAGGATCCATCGTCACCTCCACAACATCCAGACTGTTATTTAACATAATGCCGGTTAGTTCAATCTCTCTCTTGGCTTTTTCAAAAATGGCAATTTCCTCTTTGGAGCTTAAATCCGCCACTTTCATTCTGCTCTTGTATGCAGAAGCAATATCCGGTACCAGCACAGTCACGTCCGCGCAAACCGTACTTACACAGGCCAGTCTCCAGCCGTTATTGTATTCTTCATCCGCAATATGAAGTGTTTTCTTGGAATTTAATTCTCCGCCTTTTAACTGCACCCGGCATTTCCCGCAGGAAGCGTTTCCGGAACAGGGGGCGTCAATAGCGACATTGGCCTCCCGTGCAATTTCCAATAAATTATCCCCCGCATTGGCATATGTTTCTACCACACTGCCATCTTCGAATGCAAATGTTACCTTAAACATCCGGCAACCACCTTTCTCACAGCCTTTTAAAAAGGAATCCTGCTGCTCATGAACAAAGTTTCCCATTTGATGAAAAAGGCTGAAGGCCGAAGCCTCCAGCCTCCGATTGTGTTTATTAAGAGAATCCCTGTTTTAAATTAGATTTCCAGATAGGAATCAGCGTACAGAGTATTGTTCTTGAATACATCACAGGATTTGATCGTTTCCATCAGACGAAGGTCGTTCGGGTTTACGATTGCAGATGTCAGGCCCTGCATCATAGCCATGGCAACCAGAGCGGAGTCCATGATCGGACGGATGTGCTTCGGCATACCATTGCTGTTATTGGAAAGACCGCCTGTGGAGTTTAATCCCATTTCGGAGAACATTTTGATGGCTTCCAGAACTTCCATCTGTTTGTCCTGCATTCCTTTCACTACCAGGAACAACGGGTCAAACCAGAGATCCTGAGGATCCATGCCAAGCATCATACCTCTCTCTAACATGTTCTGACAGTGCATCATACGCTCGTCATTATCAGAAGCAACCATACCGGAAGAACAAAGTGCGATAACGATCGCATCATTGGCTGCGGCAAGGTCGATATTTGCGATTCTGTCTCCTGCGTCCGCGGAGTTAACGATTGGTTTTCCTTTTGCTCTGTTGTATACGGAAATACCGGCTTCGATTGCTTTCATATTTGTGGTATCCAAAGCAAGCGGAACGTTGTCAAATTCTCCCTGAAGGAGCTGAACAGCCCATTTCATCAGGTCTTCTCCATCGTTCTCTGCCGGTCCGATATTCACATCCAGATATGTTGCACCTGCATCCAGCTGCTGTTTTGCTCTTTTCAGGATCGGCTCAGGGTCTCTTTCGGTAAATGCTTTGTTTACCGCCGGTGCTGTTGTTGAAAGTCTCTCCCCAATAGTTACAAATTTTGCCATACTCTTGTTCTCCTTTATCTTTACTATTGATTATGCACGGAGGATATCAGGTGTCCTCCTGCTGATTTCGTGGAACCCGGCCCTTTTACAGGCCGGATCCGTCTTATGCCTGCATGTCTTTTAAGAACTTCACAAGCTGTACAGCTTCTCTTGGTCCTACGATAATCTCCCATCCCGGAAGTTTTGCTTCAAGATCGCCCTTGAGGACGGCAACCTTACCAGGAATCACAAGCTTTCTGCATTTTACCTTCGGCTCAACGTTCTCGATGATATACTTGGAAATGCTGTTGCCGGAGAATTTACCTGCAGCCCAGGAGGTCAGTACGGATAATCCGCCCGCATCGTTGATAACCAGGTTAAGCGGAACGCCTGAGCGCTCCAGCTCGCCGGATACTACGAAGTAGGTCAGGGCGAAGTCTACGGTGGTTACAACCAGAGAGTTCTCGTCCGCGCCGTTTAACTGGTAGATACCCGGTTCTACCTTCATCGGCTTCTGCGGGTCAGTAAACAGGTTCTGGCGCAGTCCGTATAACGGAAGTGCTTCTGCATATGTCATCTGCTCCATAACGATGATGGAACCATATTTCATAGTGAACAGAGCTGCCAGGGCTGCCTGCATATGTACGTCGCCCTTAGCGATCTTAACCGTATTTACGATGGACGGATAGCCAAAGGTTCTGTCCTGATCCTTGATCGCTGCGCGGCGGACCAGTACTGCGTTTTTGAAGGTTTCTTTTAAGTCTGCCCCTGTTACATCCAGTACAAGATTCTTGTTTCCAAGCTTCTCAAGTGCTGCAACAGTGTCATACAGTTCATTGATATCTTTGCCGGATACGCCGAGAACAACGCCGGCTCCGGTTGCTGCGGCATTCATTGCTTCGTAGTTGGAAGCGTTTGCTCCGTTCAGAACCGGTTTGCTGTCTTTACATACTTCCAGAGCTGCCTTTGCGATTTCAACGTCTGAACATCCAAGAACCAGAGTTCTGCCAAGTCCGGCAGCCTTTTTCACCAGTTCTGTGTATTTAGCAGCATCTGCGTCCTCGCCGCAGTTTACGTATACAAGCTCTGCGTACATTCTCTCGCCGATACGGTCATAGTCAACCTTCGGGATCTCCGCAAGCTTAGCGTCTACTGCCGCATCGTCCATATCTGTGCAGAGTGCGACTGCATATCTGGTTTTGCTTACAAATGTTTTTTCATGTCTGAATAAAACAGTCTCGCCGCCCAGGGAGAATTCTCCGTCGCCTGTGCCGATCTTGATTGTTTTCATTGGCGGAGCGGTTGCCTCAGACAGAGAAGCGATCGCTTCGTCAGACATGTGCGGACACTGCTCAATTTTCATAGCGCCCTGTGCAACTTTCATAGAGAAAGCCATACATGTCGGGCATCCACATTCCTTACAGTTTTTCTTTGGTGTTAATTTAAAGATCTGAATACCATTCAGTGCCATATCTTCTTCCTCCTATTCCATTACACAAGTGCTTTGATCATCTGGGAAATTGTAGCCACAGACTGAGGATGTCTCAGGATAACTGCGTCAGAGCCTGCTGCCAGGTCTGCTGCCGCTGTCATGATCTCCATTTCGACTCCACGAACGTCCTGGGGTCCCCATTCCGGCATATCAGCTTCAGAAGCGGATGCTTCTTTTACAGCCCATGTCTCGGAAGCAACTGGTGTAATAATAGGCATCTGCAGCATGTTGTCGTTCTGACCTAATGCTGCACCTTTGATACGGTCCATAGTGGATACAACATATTCGTATCCGTATCCGACGCATGCACTTCCGACGTTCATAACGATCTTCTGCGCATTAACACCTAACTGTGTTGTCACAACGTTTAACTGCTTTGCAAGGTTGATATCTACAGCGGACTCCGCACCGACGATCTGATTGTAAGCAAGTCCGGCTGCAGCGCCGATTGCTTTGTAGTTTTCTTCTTTTTCGGACATGACCAGAACGTTCCGGCCCTGCAATACTTCTGCAACCTTCGGAAGAAGCTCAGCGTCCTTCTCAACGTTCTTGCAGCCCTCAACTACTAATGGACAGTCGATCGCCCCTGCAACCTCTTTTACTACTTCGATTAACTCGTCAACAGATTTGTCAGCACCGTTCGGGTCTCCGCCTTCCAGAACAAGTGCAACAAAATCAGCACCTTCCATAGCTGCCGCCTTCTTAGCGATATCAGCCATGGTAGCGGCGCCTTCATAGTATGCCGCGATGCCTTCGGATGCGCCTTCTAAGCCCATGTCAGAAATTTCAACACCGACCTTTGGGGTGTTCTCTGACGGAGCGTCAAAGGTATAGAAAGGAAATGTGCAATCTCCTCCTAACGTAACAGTCTTGTCGCCGCTTCCGATCGTGACTGTGTTAATCTTTGCGTTAAACTTTTGTGGTTTCTGATTAAACGGCATTTCTCGTTAGCCTCCTTAAAAAAATTATTTATGCAGGCGCGCCAGGCCTGACACGCCTGCAATTTAACAATATTATTATGATACCTTCTGTCATGCGGGCATGACAAACAGGACATTTTTGCCCTGATATCATATTATACTACATCATCGGGTCCATTGACAAGGCAGGATGCTCATGTTCTGTCAAAAAGGCCACCAGAGTTTCCGGATCTGTGGCAATTGTCTCATCACCGATTTTATCAGTGAAATTGTCAATTCCGTAAAGCTCCTTCGCGGTTTTGTTCAGACGCTCCGCCACCGTCTCCTTTAATTCCTTTGGCATCCATACGATACGCTCAATACCGCCTTCTGCCTTCATGAATTTCTTGGAACCGATAAAGTGTTTCCCATGTCCCATAAATCCCGGAGTCTGCACACCGCCGCCGGTCATGGAAGCCATCTCCGGGAAGGTCATTCCCAGAGGGGTCATCCCGGCGTATTCGCGGTTGGCAATGACAACGCCATTGGAGAACGGCTCAATACCGCAGATACATTCAAAGCATCCGCAGGAAGTCATGGGATCCTGCATAATGGAATACAGGGTAACGTGCTCCAGGGCGCCCTGGGAATATTTCTGTACTGCTTCATCCACATCCTCGTAAGAGCCAAGCTCTTCATCAATGACTCTTTCCTTGGTAATCACCTGGCAGGGGCCTGCCGGGTCAAGCTCGTTTGTGGCCTTGGCATCCAGCCAGGATACCGCGCCGCAGAGTCCAAGCCTCTCAGGAGTTACCACGCATACGTGAGATGGAGAGAATGCCTGACAAAGAATGCAGCTATAGTATACATCCACAGATTCGTCGGTCAGATTGTCCAGACGCTCGTCACGTTTATTGAATGCCGGAATGGCTATTTCATGACGGATCCTGGTACATTCCGCCGGATCTGTATAGATCGTCACCTGACATTTGTCCACAACAGCTTCAAACTCATTCTTCACCTGTGCATACAGCACTTCACCGAAATGTTTTGCGCGGAATCCTGCGTTAAAAGCGTCCTTGCTGATACGGATACGCTGCATATCACGCTGGCCTGTGTGATATACGCCTTCGATACAGTTAATATAATTATGGAATTTACGTTCGATAACAGGTTCAAAATCCGGCTGCATCCTGCGGCCTGCTACTTCTACCACGTAAGCAATGCTGTGTTTGCTGCCTTCTTCAAACTCATCCACCTCGGGGCCCACAACCGTGATCTTATGATCCTCGATCTCATCCATCTGCCTGGTCTGCACAAGCTCTGCACAGTCTACACGGGAGCCGTCAAACTCCACCTGCATATCCTTACGGCGGATGATCTCGCCCTCAAAGGCGGAAGCGAACGCTACCGGAATATCAATATTCGTGATCTTGATCTTGATATTACGGGCTTCCAGGGAAACCTTATTAAAATCTGCCACATTCGGGCACGCGATCAGTGCGCCCGGTACTTCTGTGATATTTTCATCCTCATTGGAAATTACCGGGAAGCCAAGCTTGATCGCACCTGCACCGGCAGCCAGAATGACATCGTCAATCGGCTTGAATGCATTTACGAATGCAGGAACTCTTTCTGCTGTATAGGTAATCAGACTGCCCGCATCTCCGGGAGTCACATTACCGAAAATAAGCGCCGCACGAAGCGCCACGGATACGACGTGGATCACAGACGTCACGTCTTTTCCCAATGGTACGATACGTACGTTGTAGCCCATCTTCAGTCCCAGCTCCTGCGCCTGGTCAATGATCCCGCCAACCAATGTGACCAGAATGCCCTGCGCCTGATAACTCTTAATCAGATCCACACCTTCCTGTGCGGTGGGGGCAGAGCCGAGGATAACAGCTACGCCGGGAATGTCGCCTGTTACAAGCGGCACGCCCAATTCACGGATGATCGCATCGGCCAGATGACCGTAGCACGGTTCGCTGTAAGGCTGTGCGCCGTCCATGTATTTCAATACTTCGATAAATTCTGCACAGAGAGCGGTTGCCACACCGGACATCAGGGCGTCGTCTAACTGGTGTTCTCTGGTCATCAGAGTTTTTACCACACCAAGAGCCTCTTTTAAATCACCTAAGGTCTTCACCTTAACGCCGGTAACTGCATAATAGCAGGGAAGGCAGTATGCCGTGTTCGGGAAGCCAACAGCCATGTCCGCACCATACTGCTGGACAGCTCCCTCTACAGCCTGTTCTGTCAGGCCGAAAACAGCATCATTTCCGCTGAAAATTCTGTTGATCAACATGTTGCTTTTCATCTCCATTTTTTAATACGCGGTTAATAGGGTAAAGCGGACATTTTCATTCCGCTTTGCGTTCATACATTTGTATGATATCAGGAAACGCCTGCAAGACACCGGGCCGGACAGCCCAGTGTCCTGTAATGGCAGTTATACATTATCAGCCCATAGCCCTGCAGCCAGTGCAGGCCTGTAAATGAACAATAACGTCTTTATTACATCATCGGGTCAAGCATCAGCGCCGGATGTCCTTTTTCGGTCAGGAAGCTAACCAGTGTCTCCGGATCTTCCGCTACAGTTTCGTCGCCGATCATATCGGTAAAGTTGTCGATTCCGTACATTTCCTTAGCGGTCTTGTTTAATCTGTCCGCAACGAATTCCTTCAGTTCCTTGGGCATCCATACGATACGCTCAATACCGCCCTCTGCCTTCATGAACTTCTTGGAACCGATGAAATGCTTGCCGTGTCCCATGAAACCAGGCGTCTGAACACCGCCGCCGGTCATGGAAGCCATCTCGGAGAAGGTCATTCCAAGAGGAGTCATGCCTGCATATTCACGGTTAGCAATAACAACACCGTTGGAGAACGGCTCGATACCGCAGATACACTCGAAGCATCCGCAGGAGGTCATAGGATCCTGCATGATGGAGTACAGGGTAACGTGCTCCAGAGCGCCCTGGGAATATTTCTGTACGGCTTCATCAACGTCTTCATAGGAACCGAGATTCTCATCGATTACTCTCTCTTTTGTGATGATCTGGCACGGGCCGGCCGGGTCAAGCTCGTTGGTAGCCTTTGCATCCAGCCATGAAACAGCTCCGCAGAGTCCCAGTCTCTCAGGCGTAACCACACATACGTGAGACGGGGAGAATGCCTGGCAGAGGATACAGCTATAGTATACGTCTACAGATTCGTCTGTCAGGTTGTCAAGACGCTCGTCACGTTTGTTGAAGATCGGGATTGCCACTTCATGACGCATTCTTGTACATTCTGCAGGATCTGTGTAAATAACAACTTCACATTTATCAACAACAGCGTCAAATTCATTCTTAACCTGAGTATAAAGAACTTCACCGATATGTTTGATACGGAATCCGGCATTGAATGCATCAATGCTGATACGGATACGCTGCATATCACGCTGGCCGGTGTGGTATACACCTTCGATACAGTTGATATAGTTGTGGAACTTACGCTCGATAACGGATTCAAAGTCAGGCTGCATGTTCTTGCCTGCAACTTTTACCAGATATACGATGCTGTTCTTGCTTCCCAGAGCCATTTCGTCAGCTTCCGGTCCGATCACGGTGATCTTGTGGTCTTCTACTTCAGAAGGCTCACAGGTCTGTACAAGCTCTGCACAGTCTACACGGGAACCGTCAAACTCAACCTGCATGTCTTTACGGCGGATGATCTCACCTTCGAATGCAGATGCAAATGCTACAGGGATGTCTACGTTTGTAATCTTGATCTTAATGTCACGAGCCTCAAGGGAAGTAGCATTGAACTCTTCTACGTTCGGCTGTTTGATCAGGCTCTTCGGTACGCTTGGTGTGTAGTCCATATCATTGGTAACTACCGGGAAGCCATAGTAAATAGCTCCTGCACCGCAGGCAACGGTCTTCTCATCCAGAGGTGCAAATGCATTGACAAATGCACGGAATCTGTTGAAGGTGTACTCCTGAAGAGCAGCCTTGTCGCCAGGTGTGATATTACCGAAGATCATAGCTGTTCTGCATGCTGCAGATACGGCATGACAAACGGAGGAGATATTCTCACCGATCGGGAATACACGTACGTTAAAGCCGGTCTTGTAATTTGCTTCTTTTAACTGCTCAATGATTCCGCCAACCAGACAAACGAAGTTACCCTGTGCCTGGTAGCTCTTAACCAGTGCGCATGCTTCTTCTACGGTCGGAGCTGCATTGATGATAACTGCAATACCCGGGATATCGCCTGTTACAAGCGGTACACCAAGCTCACGGATCTGAGCATCTGTCATATGTCCAAGGTAAGGAGCCTCATACGGGGTCTTGCCGCCAACATATTTCATAGCCTCGATCAGCTCTGCTGCCAAAGCAGTCGCTACACCGGATTTGAAACCGGAATCCAGACGTCTCTCACGGGTCATCTGAGCTTTAATATATGTAAGGGCTTCTTTCGCTTCTTTTAAAGTTGTAATCTTATTTCCTGTCTCTGCATAGAAGCAGGGAAGGGAATATGCGGTTTCAGGAAAACCTACTGCCATGTCTTCGCCGTATTCAGCGATTGCGGCATCAACAGCTTCCACTGCTTCTGCATACATGGTATCATTTCCGTTAAATACGATATCAAATAAAAGCACTGTCATACCTCCTAATAACAGATCTTATTGTTGTTGATCTATTTTCTCTTTGATTTTGATAATTTCATCAGTAACTGTCTTGCTGAAATCATATGGTGATTTCCCCTGACGGTCAGCGTCAATAACCTCTGTATTATAATGGATCATGCCAAGCAGATCCTCCGGAGGGATCCTGTCTGTGATAAACGCCTCATCCTCTTCGTTGCGAACCTTATTGGCCACAACCTTAACCTGGGAAACTCCCAGATCCTTTGCAAGACGCTTCACATTTCTGTATGTCTGTACGCTTCTTGCCCCGGGCTCGATCACGACGATAAAGGCGTCCATGCTTTCTGTGGTTCCTCTTCCCAGATGCTCCAGCCCGGCTTCCATATCAAGGATCACTACGTCGTCCCTGTGAAGCACCAGATTGTTGATGATCCGTTTCAGCATCACATGTTCCGGGCACACACAGCCGCCTCCGCCCGTTTCCACCGTTCCGAGAACCAGAAGTTTCACGCCGTTACAGACCTTTCCGTAGGTATCCGGAATGTCGTCTACCTTTGGATTCAGCTTATAAAACTGGTTCTGGCTGTTGGCTCCGGTCCGTTCCTCCACCAGCTTACGCATTCTTGAGATCGGCACTATGGAATCCAGCGTCTCCTCGTCAAAGCCAAGGGCAAGTCCCAGGTTTGCGTCCGGATCTACGTCCGCCGCAAGAACATGCCTTCCTTCATCTGCGTATAATCTGGCGAGGGTAGCCGCAAATGTGGTCTTTCCTACTCCGCCTTTCCCTGTGACTGCAATTTTCATAAGTTATCGCGCCTTTCTTTCTTAAACCAACATCAGATTCCTAATGCAGCTCTCTTTTCTTCGATTCTTTCGATCATCATATCGCCTAATTTGTCGATATCATGCTCTACAGTGTAAGCAGCCTCAACCCAGTCTCTGATGCCGCCCTTCAGAAGTCCATCAACCTCGGAGGAACCATATGCATACGGCTCAACGCCAAGATATGTATCAATACCGGTTGCTACTACATAGTTACCGATGGAAACCGCTTTTTCGGACATCCACTCAGGAGCACATCCTACCAACGGGATCTGGGAGATATTCCATCCGGAATCCTTTGCGATCCTGGAAGCCAGAACCATCATACGGCTGATATCTACGCAGGAGCCCATATGTAATACAGGAGGAATGTCAACAAGCTCACAGACACGTTTCAGGCCCGCGCCGCAGAGATCCTTCGCACGTTTATCCATTAAGCCGGCTTTTGCGGCAGCCTGTGCGGAACATCCGGAAACCACCAGGATGATATCGTTTGCGATCAGCTTCTTCATAAGTTCAATATGAGCTGCGTCAGGACGGACCTTCGGGTTGTTACATCCAACCATGGCAACTGCTCCGCGGAGAACGCCGGATTTCACGCAGTCAACCAGCGGCATCATAGTGCCTGTCTCATCAACGTGGCTGTTGGTAACTCCGTCCAGTTTCTTCTCGATCTGTTCTACAGAGAAGCCTACGGTAGCCTTCTGTTTCATCTGAGGAATGTATACCAGGTCTTTATTTCTGTTCTTGAAGTTTTCGATCGCTGTCTTAACGATCAGTTTTGCGTTTTCTCCGGCCGTCTTGGAATTGAATCTGATAAAATCAGAATCCGGCATCTGAGCGATCGGGGAAGTGGTGATAAATTTCGTATGGAAACACTTGGAAAGCGGTCCTAACGCAGGGAAGATACACTGCACGTCTACAACGATCGCTTCACAGGCGCCTGTGAGGACTACGTTTTCCTGCTGTAAGAAGTTACCTGCCATCGGAATACCACGGCGCATTGCAACTTCATTGGAGGTACAGCAGACGCCGGATACGGTAATTCCCTGTGCTCCCATGGATTTTGCGTAGTCGATCATTTCCTTGCTGTCCGCATATTCGCAGATCATCTCGGAAAGCGACGGATCATGTCCATGGACAACGATGTTTACGTTCTCTTCCACCATTACCCCAAGGTTGGCCTCTGTCTCAATTTCCTTCGGAGTTCCGAAAAGAACGTCGGAGAATTCAGTACCCATCATGGAGCCGCCCCATCCATCGGACAGACCGGAACGAAGGGCCTGACGGATCAGAGCCTCCGGCTTGGAAGAGTTACCCATATGGGTCATATGCATGGAGCAGGAAACCTCACGGTCAATGGCACGGGGACGAATTTCCTCTCTGTCCCAGATTTCCTGGGTATGCTCCGGAGCACGTTTGGTGAATACCTGTGTTCCGAAAGGTTTGCCATATTCCATCAGACCTGCTTCCGCAACCTCGTGAGCAACATCATAAATATCCTTTCCTTCTGTCTCTACGCCGAATTCAGCAGCCAGACGGAGAAGCTTTTCAGGATCCTTTACCTTGTAATTGCCGTCTGCTGCAGATTCATACAGTGTATGGGCAATTTCACGGCCATGGTCAGAATGTGTTGCGGAACCGCCGGAGGTAAAGCGCAGGAAGTTTCTTCCTACGATACCATGAACATCGCATCCGCAGATTCCTCTCGGAGCCTTCGGGGTAATACGGCACGGTCCCATGGAACAGATACGGCAGCACATACCAGCTTCACCGAATTTACAGTGTGGAGTCTGATTCTTAACACGCATCTGCCAGGAATCAGCACCGACTTTGGCGCCTGTCTCTAACAGTCGATTAGTGGCAGCTTCAAATTCTTCCACTGTAGTTAATTTGAATTCACTCATTATAGACCTCCTTTAAATTGCGCACGAGCCGAACCCGAAAGGTTATCCGGACCGTACTTTTGTCTTATAAATAAATTATATTAATAAGCCCACGTTTGGGAACCCATCCCCTCCCATGGGTTATTTTCGTAAAAAATAAAAGCATTCTCTTTTTTAGGACAAAGAGGGCAAGCCCTCTTCCACTTCCTGAATTTCTCACTCATGAGAGACTTGCTATAAATCTAATTTGTCAACGATGACACGCAGCGCAGCCTTGACAGGATTGTCATCCGGCAGGGAGGCTGTAGGACGGCCTTCACAATCGTATTCGTAAACCTTGTCATCCTGTGGAACAACCCCCAGGAGCTGAAGTCCCTGGTTTTCGATTTCTTCCCGGATGCCTTCGTTTAATTCGCCGTTGGGAGCGCGGTTGATGATCAGGCCTACCTTGGACGGATGCATATCGCATTCTTCAATAAGTCTGGCGATCCTGCCCACGGCCTGAACGCCTCTTCTGGAGCAGTCGCTTACCAGAATGGCTGTCTGCATTGTGGGGAGCACGCCTCTGCTGATATGCTCCATACCCGCCTCGTTATCCACTACAAAGTACGGATAACTGTTCTGGTATTTCGCCAGTTGTGTCTGAAGAAGCCCATTGACAAAGCAATAACACCCCTTCCCCTGTGTCCTGCCCATAACAAGCAGGTCAAAATCATCATCCTCCACCAGGGCGTCCTCAAAACGAAGTTCCGCATAATCCGCCTTGGACATTCCCGTGGGAATGGGATTCTCCTTTGACATTTCCGCGCGTGCGATCTCTTCACGCACATCGCCGAGAGTCGTATCTACCTTAACTCCTAAAACTTCATTCAGGTTGGAGTTTGCGTCGGCATCTACCGCAAGAACGGGACCCTTGCCCTTCTCACAAAGGTACTGGATCAGCATTCCGCATAATGTTGTCTTTCCTACGCCGCCTTTTCCTGCGACAGCAATTACATGGGCCATTACTTCGGCACCTCAACTTTCTTCCTAAAATCACGTTGTTTCAATGATTTGTTTCGGTTAATTTCAAAGCTTACTGACGATATCAGTAAAATCCACTGACGGTATCTGTTATTCACAGCGCAGCTTCACTATGCTGTTGGCCAGATCCACCATAAGGATGCGGCCTTCCACTACCCTTTCATCGCCCATGATATCGCGGAGAATCAACTTGTCCCCGTCCACATCGATGCGGCTTACATTTCTGAAAATAACAGAATCATCGCTTTCTTTATATACTGTTGCCAAACACATAGCTTCCGCCTCCTATTTCATCTCTTCTTTTACCAGCGTCAGGGCAAGTCCGAGACGCATGTTGCCCTTCTGAAAATCCGCAACGCCTTCTTTGATCGTCTTCGCCGCTGCCTCCATTCCCATTTTCTTAAGGTTCTCCGCCATCTGGTCAAGCTCTGCCGCGTGATGCTCGTTATGCTGCAGCATATAAGTCAGAAGCGCAACCGTCTCATTCTTACAGTCGCCGCTGCTGCAGGAGCCGCAGTGCTCATGGCTTCCGCAACCGTCCGCGTGGGTATGTCCGTGGCCTTCTCCATCCGCATGGCTGTGGGAATGGCTGTGGGTAACGCCGTCCGCATGGGTATGCTCGTGAGTATGTTCTTCTGTATGTTCATGTCCGTGATGGACAAGATTGCCGTTTTCATCTTTAATTAAATGCATGAAAGATTCCCCTTTCTTCAGGATTGCCTGCATTTAGGCATACTTATGACAAGAATTTATCAATTGGTTTCATTATACATCTTTTTTTCTTGATTAGCAAGGTTATAATCATAAAATTCTACTAATTTTTTTGTTAAAATGCCCCTGTTTTTGTCCTTTTTTATATTGTTTGTCAAATTTTGTTAATTTAATAACCAGAACGTTACGCACTTAACAAGCATATCAGATGTGAAATGACGCCCGCCTCTATGGCCGTTACTGTTCAGTGTTACTGGCCCATAGCATTTCTGACAATATAAGACTTGGGAGTGAACAGTAACCACGTACAAAAAAATGTGTGATAGCGTCCGGTCCTTTGGGTTGAATAACCAGAGTTTCTATGATAGGATTGAATCATAAAAAATGCCGTCCGGCATTCATGAGGAAAGGCGGGTGTAACATGAAACCGGAAATTTTGTAAATTTCAAAAATATATTTTATATTTGCATAATCATATTAACCCCTGCTGTGTAACATATTCTTAATAATTATATCGTAGCAAATTTGTAATATTTTTGATGAGATTCTTTCATATTTATGTGGTATACTTTGGCAGATATACTTGTTGATAGATGTGTATAGAGGAGGAATGATTTTGAAAAACAGCGTTTTCCTGAACACGGACAGAGAAATGCCCCTTCTGGGGCTGGGAGTTTATAAAGCAACCGGGGACAACGAGGCCGAAGACGCCGTCTGCGCCGCAGTCCGGGCAGGCTACCGGTTAGTCGATACGGCTTCTGTTTATAAAAATGAAGAAGGCGTCGGACGCGGTATCGCGCGCTGCGGCATTCCCCGCAAGGATCTGTTTATTACCACCAAGGTCTGGAATACGGCACAGCGCCTGGGAGATATCCAGGGTTCTTTCGTTCGCAGTCTTGAAAGGCTGAATCTGGATTATATTGACTTATATCTTGTACATTGGCCGGTTCCCGGATGTTATTTAAGTACCTGGAAGGAAATGGAATCAATTCTTGATTCCGGCCGCGCGCTCGCCATCGGCGTGAGCAATTTTGAAATCCGGCATCTGGAAGAACTCCGTAAGGTATCCGGTATCGTCCCGGCAGTTAACCAGATCGAATGCCATCCTCTGTGCTATCCCAAAGACCTGATCGACTACTGCCAGGATAACGGCATCCAGGTGCAGGCATACGCGCCCCTTGCACGCGGCGCTTATCTTGACCATGACGTTTTGTGCGTCCTTGCCACCAAATACGGCCGGACCACTGCCCAGATCGGTCTTCGCTGGGCTGTCCAGAAGGGAATCTCCGTCATTCCTAAATCCGTTAATCCGGAGAGGATCGCCTCCAACGGAAATATCTTCGACTTCTCTATTGAGCAGGAAGATATGGATATTCTGGATACTTTAAATGAAAACTACCATAGCGCCAGCGTTCCCGAAGATCTCCGTGACATTTTATTCTGAACGCAGATAAGTATCCCCCGCTTCAAGTGCGCAGAGCACTAAGCGGGGGATGCTTATGTCAGCGGGAGTTCAAAGCTTCCACTGACAAACCGCGCAGCGGAATGCGAATGTCCGCCGTACGGTTGTACAACATCAGCCCGCCTTATGGCGGGCTGATGTTGTATAGTTTTTTAATCTTCCCAGGGAAGCATCGGTGTTTCTACTTTTTTGTCGCGCAGCATCAGGTCGATCACTGCCTCCGCTGCCTCTTTTCCCTCAAAAAGCACTTTATTCACTTCATTGATGATCGGCATTTCCACTCCGTATTTCTCCGAAAGCCCCTTTGCGGCTTTTGCGGAATAAACGCCCTCCACAACCATCTTCACCTCGTCCATTGCTTCCTCCATGGTGTATCCCTTTCCCATGAGGAACCCGGCCTTACGGTTACGGCTGTGAACGCTTGCGCAGGTAACGATCAGATCCCCGATACCTGAAAGCCCATAGAAGGTCTCTGCTCTCGCTCCCATTTCCACCCCAAGCCGGGCGATCTCAGCGATTCCCCGCGTGATCAAGGCGGCCTTGGTATTGTCCCCGTAGCCCAGTCCGTCCGCGGTTCCCGCCGCAAGAGCAATGACATTTTTCAGCGCTCCCCCAAGCTCCACTCCCAGAATATCCGGTGTGGTATACACCCGGAAAACAGGGCTCATAAAGATTCCCTGAAGATATTCCGCCGTTGAACGCTTCTTTCCGCTGACCACACAGGTGGTAGGAAGCCCCCTTCCCACTTCCTCCGCATGGCTTGGTCCTGAAAGGACATTTACATCCGCCTGCGGGATCTCCTGTTCAATGATCTCGCTCAGAGTCATCAGCGTCACTTCTTCCACGCCCTTGGCCACGTTGACGATCTTCTGCCCTTCACGCACAAAAGGCGCCATTTTGTGGGCAGTGCTCCTGGTATACGGAGACGGTACGGCCAGTACCGCCACATCCGGATCCTTCAGACAGACCTCCAGATCTGTTGTGATCTCCATACTTTCCGGAAGCTTCACCCCCGGAAGCTTGGAGGTATGCTCCCGTTTCTCACGGAGCATTTCCACCTCCTCAGGAAGTACGGACCATAACGTCACTTCATGGCCGTTGTTGTATAAAAGCAGGGAAAGCGCCGTTCCCCAGCTTCCGGCTCCTAAAACACTGATTTTCGCCATATTATTTACCTCTTATTCTTTCTCTCCCCTGGCTTTGCCAAGGAAAATCTTGTTTTCTGTTCCGTTTATCAGGCGCCCGATATTGGCCCTGTGGCGGTAGATGGCAAGCGCCGTCAGCACAGCCATTACACCGTACAGTTCAAACGTGTGCATGCGGTCCATGCCGTAATATCCCATCTCCCCGAATACGATCATGCAGATCAGCGCGCCCAGATACGAGCAGACCGAGCAGAGGGATACATAATGGAATGCGAAAAACAATCCGAAAAACAAAACCGCACAGATCAGGAAGATCCTCCAGTCAAAGGCAAGGATCATCCCCACAGAAGCGGCAATCCCCTTTCCTCCCCTGAAATTCAAATAGAAAGGAAAATTATGGCCAAGCACGCAGCCGGCGGCCGCATACAGGCTCAAAAGGGGCAGGATATCCCCATAGCTTTCCCGAAACAGTATTTTTACAAGTAAAATGGAGATCACACATTTCAGGCAGTCGCCGAGCAGAGTAAGCGCGCCCGCTTTTTTCCCGAAGGTACGCAGAGCGTTGGTGGTTCCCGCGTTTCCGCTTCCGTGCTCACGGATATCTGTCTTATGCATCCTTCCGATAATATAAGAGGTCTGGAAAAGCCCGCACACATACCCGATCGCCAAACAGATCAAACGTTCCATATTATCCGTCCTTTACTTTTATTTGCGTTTATTTGCTTTTATTTATTTTTTATTCCTTCTGTCCGCGCTCACGGACAATGAACTTCAGTGACGTTCCGCGGAACCCAAAGGCTTCGCGGATTTTATTTTCCAGGTACCTGACATAGGAAAAATGCATCAGCTCCCTGTCATTTACAAAAATCACAAATGTGGGCGGGCGCACGGAAACCTGTGTCATGTAAAATATCTTAAGCCTCTTTCCTCTGTCAGACGGCGGCTGCTGCATAGCAACGGCTTCCGTAAGGATTTCGTTGAGAACTCCTGTCTGGATACGCAAAGTCTGATTCTCAATGACCGCGTCGATGGTTTCAAAAAGCTTCTGGATCCTCTGCCCGGTCTTGGCCGAAATAAATACCAGTTCCGCATAGGGCATGTACGACAGCACCTCCCGGATACGGTTGGTATGCTTATAGATCGTCTTGTCGTCCTTTTCCACCGCATCCCACTTATTGACCGCGATAATAACGCCCTTGCCCTTTTCATGGGCAATTCCGGCGATCTTTGCATCCTGCTCCGTAACGCCCTCGGACGCGTCGATCATCACGACAACGATATCGGCGCGTTCCACGGCCGTTACGGTACGGATGACGCTGTAGCGCTCGATCTCTTCTCTGACCTTGCCTTTTCTGCGGAGTCCGGCGGTATCAATAAAGATGTATTCTTTTCCCTGCCATTTTACTTTCGTATCAACAGCGTCCCTGGTGGTTCCCGCGATATCAGACACAATCACACGGTCCTCGCCCAAAATCTTGTTGATCAGGGAGGATTTCCCTACATTAGGCTTGCCCACGACAGCGATCTTCGGGATATCCTCTTCCTCGTCCGCTCCTGTCTGCTGAGGAAATTCCTTCACCACCTCATCCAGCATATCCCCGATGCCCATACGGTTGGCAGCGGAGATGGCAATGGGTTCGCCGATTCCGAGATTATAAAATTCATAGACGTCCATCATATATTTCTGGACGCTGTCCACTTTATTGACGACCAGGATCACCGGCTTCCCGCTGCGCCGGAGCATATCAGCCACCTTCGCGTCAGAGTCCACAAGGCCCTGCTGCACATCTGTGATAAAAATGATCACATCCGCAGTATCAATGGCGATCTGCGCCTGTTCGCGCATCTGGGAAAGAATGATATCCCGGCTGTCCGGCTCAATCCCTCCTGTATCGATCAGGGTAAAGGATTTATCAAGCCATGTAACGTCCGCGTAGATCCTGTCCCTTGTCACACCCGGCGTATCCTTGACGATCGAGATCATCCCTCCCGCCAGGGCGTTGAAAAGTGTGGATTTGCCCACATTAGGCCTTCCCACTATAGCTACTACTGGTTTGCTCATATATCTGTCTCCTTCTGAGTTTTCTGTTTACGGGCGGATTCAGGATACACGAAACCAAATCCCCTCCGCCCTCGTCTACTACAACGATTTCTGTTCCAAGGTAATCCTCAAGTTCCTCCACTGTCACATCGTCCAGGAAAACATCCTCGCCGCTGCGCAGCATATTGCAGGGAAGCAGAAGTCTGTCCCCGGTCACATGGCCTTTCAGTTGTTCTTTGAGATCGCTTCCTGTAATCAGCCCGGACACGGTGATCTCTTCCCCGAAATAGGTATTTACAATAGTCCTGATCTCCACTTTTACCCGTGGAAACTTCTCCGTGATCCTGTCTGTGTAGGTTTTCAGGAAAGGCGCGGCCAGCCTGCCTGTTGCAAGGGTTACAGAAATCTCTCTGTCATCGCCCTGATATCCTTTCAGGGCCTCCGTAACCTCCGTATCCAGAAGCCGCAGCATCCCCACGCCGTTTTCCAACTGAAGATAGCCGTCATAGCGTTCTTCCTCCGGAAGCGGCCATTCCGCAAGAATGTACCATTCATCCGAAGCATGTATAAAATGGATGCCGTATTGTTTCATCATCATCTCCTGCCAGCGGTGGATCTGCTCCAGGACCTGACGCGCATCCTCTTTCGTAAACGCCTGTAAAGGATACAGCCCTTCCCGGTATTTTGTCAAGCCTACAGGGACAACGGACACGCTCTGCAGAACCGGCGCATAGGCGGAAAGCTTCTCCAGGCTGTATTCAAGTTCCTCTCCGTCATTGATCCCTTTGCACAGCACGATCTGCCCGTTCATGGTAATTCCCGCTTCATAGAGCATATCCACTTTTTTCAGGGCGTCTCCCGCAAAACGGTTGTGGAGCATCCTACACCGAAGCTCGGGATTCATCGCCTGAAAGGAAATATTGATAGGGGACAGGTGATACTGGATGACCCGCTGGATATCGTGTTGGCTCATATTGGTCAGGGTCACGTAATTCCCCTGCAGAAAGGACAGCCTGGAATCATCATCCTTAAAGTACAGCGTCTCTCTCATTCCCGGCGGCATCTGGTCAATAAAGCAGAAAATGCAGTGATTGGAGCAGGAACGGTATTCATCCATCAGTCCGTTCTCAAACTCGATCCCCAGATCCTCATCATACTCCTTCTCGACCTCCAGCTCCCACTGTTCGCCGTCCGGCTTTTCTATCAGCAATACAACAAACTCGTCGTTCAGCAAATACCGGTAATCAAACACATCCTCCACCGGAGTATCATTTATGGAAAGAAGAATATCTCCCGGCTCTAACTCCAGTTCCTCCCCGATGCTTCCGGGCAGGACCTTTGAAATCACATGTTTTTTTTCTTTCATTGCATACTCCATTATCAGGTGCTTCGCACCCTTATTGTCATCAGCTTCTTTATCATGTTACCAGCCCATAGTCCTGCAGCCAGTGCATGGCTATGGGTGTGAACAATAACTTTACTATACCAATTTTATGAGTAAAAATCAATAAATTCCTTGACGTGATTTAGGGCAAATGTTATAAATGTATTAGAGTCATGGTTACTGTTCACACATACGGCGCAAACAGTAACTACTAAATAACTATTGTCACAGCAGACAGTATTTGATTATGAATACTTAGGAGGAACATTATGCCGAACATAGAGTTACTTGAAAAATCTCTTCCTGTGGCGCCTATCCGTATCGCCGCCCTTGAGGGCTGTCAGGATCTTGCCCGGGAAGTAGACAAGAAGCTTGTAAAATTCCGTAAGGAGCTGGTTGCAAAGAAGGAGCTCAGCATCATTCCCCAGGGCTACAGTGAGGAATCCTTTCTGGTGGAATGCGAATGCGTCCGCTTCGGAACCGGCGAAGGCAAAGGTTATATCAAAGAATCTGTACGCGGCACTGACCTTTTCATCATGGTGGATATCACCAACTACAGTCTGACCTACACAGTCTGCGGGCATGAGAATCATATGTCCCCTGACAACCATTATCAGGATCTGAAGCGTATCATCTCCGCCGCGACAGGTAAAGCGCACCGTATCAACGTGATCATGCCGTTTTTGTATGAAGGCCGCCAGCACAGACGTTCCAAGAGAGAATCTCTGGACTGCGCCCTTGCCTTAAAGGAACTGAGCGATATGGGGGTATCCAACTTTATCACCTTTGACGCTCACGACCCGCGTGTACAGAATTCCATACCGCTGAACGGTTTTGACAATTTCTTTCCTACCTACCAGTTTTTGAAGGCTCTGGTGAAAAATGTACCGGATTTCAAAGTGGATAACGACCATCTGATGATCATCAGCCCGGATGAAGGCGCCATGTCAAGAGCCGTATATTTTTCCAATATTCTCGGTGTGGATATGGGAATGTTCTACAAGAGACGCGACTACTCTACCATCGTAAACGGAAAGAACCCCATCGTCGCCCATGAATTTCTGGGTGATTCTGTGGAAGGCAAGGACGTCATCATCATCGACGATATGATTTCCTCCGGGGAAAGTATGCTGGATGTTGCCAGACAGATCAAGGAACGTCACGCCAACAGAGTATTTGTCTGCACCACCTACGGCCTGTTTACAGACGGCCTGGATAAATTTGACGATTACTATGAACGTGGATGGCTGGATAAGGTCATCACCACCAATCTCAATTACCGTATTCCGGAGCTGCTCACAAAACCATACTATATCGAGGCGAACATGAGCAAATATCTGGCAAGCATTATGGATATCATCAACCACGACGTATCTGTTGACAAAGTCCGTTCCAGCAACGAAAAGATCATGGAACTGGTGGAAAAAGTAAATAAGCGTTAAATGAAGATTCAGTATACAGAAAGCCCACGCTTCCGGTTCTCTTTCCGGCCGCATGGGCTTTTTCGGCTATGGCTTACTTCTGCTTTATTTATATTTCTGCCTTTATTCCAAGGAACGCGCCGAGATTTCCTCTTTTTCCCCTGGACGCCCTGTGGGAAAACAGAAATTCCGGATTGCAGCAGGTACAGAGATTCGGCATGGAAATATGGTCTTCCGGAATCCCGGCTTCCATAAGAATCAGCTTATTTGCCTGCCAGAGATCCAACTGAAATTTGCCGTTGTCCTTAGCATAGTAGATATCGCTCCACTGCTCTTCCCTGAAAGCCTTCTGGAACTCCAGGATCACATCCTCGCTGACTTCATAACAATCCTGACAGATGGAAGGGCCGATCGCCGCATAAAGCTCCCCGGGATCTGTATTATATTCACATTTCATCTTTTCCACGGTAACAGAACCGATTCTTCCTGCAGTTCCTCTCCAGCCGGAATGAGACAGTCCCACCGCCCTGTGCCCGGGATCCACAAAATAAAGGGGCACGCAGTCCGCATAAAAAGTAGCGAGCACCACACCCGGGACATTGGTGATCATTCCGTCCACATCTGTATAGGAACGGGGCCTGGTGATTCCATTTCCCCTGTCGCTTTCTGTGATCACCCGCACATTGGTTGTATGCGTCTGGTCAGAGGTTACGATATCCTCCAAAGAAAAGCCTATGGCAGCCCCCAGTCTCCGGTAATTCTCAAATACATCCGCCTCACAGTCCCCTCTTGTGAAGCTTAAATTCATGGAAGCATAGATTCCTTTGCTTACCCCGCCCAGCCGGGTGCTGAACCCATGGACAAATTCCGGAAACTGCTCAAACGCAGGATAAGAAAGGTAGGTTACTCCGTCTTTTTCCTTCACGGTCATGCCTTCGGCACATGGATCATGCCATTTTATTTTCATTTTATCCTCCTTATATGGTGTAGCACATATGGTTCAGTACTAAAATCTATATACTAAAATCTATGTACAAAAATCAAATGCATTGGGAATCCAGCGGATTTCTTCGCCGTCAAAGCCCACAACGTCAAACCGGCAGGCAATCTCCGTGGTTCCATAATGAGTTACCAGATAGTATTGTGCCACCCGGCTGATCGCCCGGCGCTTTTTACGGTCCACCGCGGCAAGGGAAGCCCCCGATCTGCCGTCGCTGCGGTACTTGACCTCTACAAACACCAGATATTTCCCGTCCGTGGCCACCAGATCCACCTCGCCCATTTTGCAGCGGTAGTTTTTCTCTTTAATGGCCAGGCCCTGCCTTTGTAAAAATCCGGCAGCCTTTGCTTCGTAGCCGCCGCCGATTTTCCGTTTATTCATAGTTTGTCCTGTTAGTTTTCGTGTCGGTATCTTTTGTAAAATCAGCCGCGCAAGCGAACTTGCGCATCTGCCCGGTACATTGTTGCTCCAGCCGCTGTCCGGGACTTTTACAGCAGCTTTCCGATAAAGCTTTCCCTGTGAATGGGACTGGGGCCGTATTTTCGAAGGGCAGCGATATGCGCAGCAGAGCCATACCCCTTATTGGATGCAAATCCATACTGAGGCATAACCGCATCATATTCCACCATCATCCTATCCCTTGTCACCTTTGCCACAATGCTCGCGGCGGCAATGGAAACACTCTTTTCATCGCCCTTGATGATCGGCACCTGGGGAATGGTTATCTCCGGGATCGTCACAGCGTCATTGAGAAGAAGCTGAGGCACGACAGAAAGCCTGCAGACTGCCTCCCGCATAGCTTCATAGGTAGCCTGCAGGATGTTAATCTCATCGATCCTTGCAGGTCCCACCATGCCGATTCCCACGGAAACAGCCTTTTCCATGATGACATCGTATAATTCCTCTCTTTTCTTTGCACTGAGTTTCTTGGAATCATTCAGGTACAGAATATCACAGTCCCCGGGCAGAATCACAGCGCAGGCAACCACAGGGCCTGCCAGCGGTCCTCTTCCTACCTCGTCAATGCCGCAGAGGAACCCCAGATGCTCATACTTATGTTCGTATACTTTCATAGCTTCGATCCGCTGTTTCTCCGCTTCCAAGGCCGCTTCTTTTCTGCGGTACTGTTCCAGAAGCTTTTTTACTCCGCTCCGGGAGTCTTCTGCATATTTTTCGTACAAAGCAGCATATCCGTCCATCTGCGCCCCGGCAAATTCTGCTTTAATCTCTTCAATCTTTTTCATTTGTCACTCCGCCATTCCAAAGTAATACGTCCGATCTTTCCGGCGCGGAAATCATCAAAAAGAAGCAGCGCTGCTTTCGCATAATCCAGCTCTTCTCCCTTTTTCAGACAGCCTCTTGCCCTGGCGATCGCTTCCAGAATCTCCACAGAGGTTCCTTCCTCTGAAATATGATAGCGCCCGGCAAGTACCCCCGGATACTGCGCCTGCAGATATCCGATCAGTTTCAGCGCAAGCTCTTCCATATTCAGGATATTGTCCTTGATCGATCCCACAAAGGCAAGGCGGATTCCCACCTCCTGATCCTCAAACTTCGGCCAGAGGATCCCCGGAGTATCAAGAAGCTCCACGCCTTTATTCAGGCGAATCCACTGTTTTCCCTTTGTGACTCCCGGCTTGTTTCCCGTCTTTGCGCAGGCTTTTCCGGCAAAGGTATTGATAAATGTGGATTTTCCCACATTGGGGATTCCCACTACCATTGCGCGGATAGGGCGGTTTTTGATTCCGCGGCGTCTGTCGCGCTCTGTTTTTTCCCTGCAGGCCTCCTGAATGGTATTCTGGATCGCCTTCATACCGGAGCCGTTTCTGGAATCCACCTTCACCACATAAAAGCCTTTTTCCTGAAAGTATGCCTTCCAGGCTTCATTCTGCCGCTCATCCGCCAGATCCGCTTTATTTAAAAGAATCAGCCGTGACTTGTTCTTTCCCAGTTCATCAATATCCGGATTGCGGCTGGACAGAGGCACCCGCGCATCTACAAGCTCAATGATCAGGTCAATGAGCTTAATATCCTCCTGCATCTGTCTTTTTGCCTTGGTCATATGACCTGGATACCATTGTACATTCATAAGTTAAATCCTTTCATTTACCATCGTCGGAAACCTGCTGCCTTCAGGCTGCGGTTAATTAACATTGTCTCTTACCCTTCCAAAAATCCTATTTTTTTCACAGGGGAGCAGGTAAACCACAGTTTTCCTACGATATAGCGTTTTTTACCTTGCCGATATCTCCGTAGCGGCTGTCCTCGCTGTTATTCCGGTTGTCTCCCAGCACAAAGTATTCCCCTGACTGTAAAGTCACCGGGCTGGACGCTATTCCCGCATTACTGATAGAGGGAAAATCTTTCCCTTCTTTATATGTCTCGCCGTTAATGAGAATACGTCCGTCTGAAATCTGGATGGTTTCCCCCGGCAGCCCGATCACACGCCGGATATGAAGGGCGGCTTCATCGCTTGCGTTTGTCTTAAACACGATGATATCGCCCCGCTGGGGAGAGCCCACCTTATATGCAACGCGGTTCATAAAAAATTTATCGCCCACTGAAAGAGTCGGTTCCATAGAGCTTTCCTGCATTGTGACTGACTGAAACATTCCGATCGCCACAACCGCCGCGAACACAAGGGTCACTGCGATCTCAAATATCCAGAGCAATACATTCCGCACTTTTTTATTTTCCAGCTTTTCCTTTGCTTTTCCCTTCGCCTTCTCCTTTACGGCAGTAAGCTTTTCGCTTTTCTTCCATTTTTTTATGTTCATTTTCCATGTACTCCGTTATTTTTCCATGTACTCCATTGTAAAGCCATGATTACAAAAGAGGGACAATAGCTTAAGTTATTGTCCCTGCTCTTTAAATCTCTGAAATTTTCATTATCTCATGCGCTCTTTAACCTTAGCGGCTTTACCTACACGGTCTCTTAAGTAGTTCAGTTTTGCACGGCGAACTTTACCATGACGGATAACTTCTACTTTAACAACGTGCGGGGAGTGCAGCGGCCATGTCTTCTCAACGCCTACTCCGTTGGAGCTCTTTCTTACAGTGAAGGTTTCTCTGTTGCTTCCGCCCTGTCTTTTCAGAACTGTTCCTTCAAAGACCTGGATTCTCTCGCGGTTGCCTTCCTTGATCATAGCGTGTACTCTTACTGTGTCGCCTACATTAAACTGAGGCGCTTCCGCTTTCAACTGAGCGGCTTCGATGTTTTTGATAATTTCATGCATGTTCTTTCTCTCCTATTCTTCATGGATGTTCTTAATACATGTCTGTAACAGCGGACCATCTTTTTTACAACATGTAAGATTATACAATAGAACTTCTCCCATTGCAAGCAGTTTTTTCAGATTCGTCCTCTTTTGCTTTCATACTGTTACTGTCCCATAGCCTTGCAGCCAGTGCAAGGCTTGGGAATGAACAGTAACTTCATACTCCTATATCCGCCGCTTAGTGTTCTACGCATTTGAAGCGGAGGAACGCTTGCCTGTGTTCAAAATCGTGATCGCTCCCAAAACCAAAAGAATACCGGCAAGGGAGGCTAAGGTCAGCGTCTCATGGAACACAACCACCCCGGCGACCGTCGCAACCACAGGCTCTACAGACGCCATAATAGACGCAGAACTCGCCTTTGTGGATGCAAGCCCAACCGTATATAATAAATATGGGAGAACCGCCGTCACAAACGCGGTCAGAAGAATCAACAGCAAAAGAAATCCGCTGTCATCAGCCCTGTGGATCTTCGCCGCAATATCCGGCGGGTTACAGATTGCCAGGGCTCCAGCGCCTCCGCACAGGAATGCGTAAGTCGTCACAGTAAGCGGCTCGTATTTTCTGAGGACATAAGTTCCAAGAATGCTGTACAGCCCATAACCAAAGCCCGAAAGCAGCCCAAAGCCCGCCGCTGCCGCTGAAATCTGTGTTCCTCCGGTAAATCCGGTCACAAGGATACAGCCTGAAAACGCCATAGCAAGAGCCGCTGCTTTTCGCACTGTAAGCTTTTCGCGGAATAATACCAGCGACATCAGCATGACCATGATCGGCGCGGTATATAACAGAATCGCCGCCACAGATAAGGACGCCATTGAAATAGTCGTAAAATAAAATACGGTAAACATCAGAATACTGCCGATACCAAGCCCGAGAAACCATCCCAGGTCCCTGAGCTCAATCTTCAGTTTCTTTCTGTCAGCAAAAAAAATCACTGCCAAAAAGATCAGAGCTCCCACTATAATACGCAGCGACGCAATCTGCAATGAAGTAAACCCATAGGTTCCAAGCTTACGCACAAAAATTCCCATGCTTCCCCAAAGTATTCCGGCCAAAATGATACAGACCGAAGCCTTTTTTTCCATAATCCTCTCTCCCCGTTCTCTCCTGTATTCTCTTTTGCCGCCAATAACGGCAGGCTTGTTTATCATAATATGATTTTGGTCTTTTATCAAGGTAAAGTTCTACCCTGATATCGTATCATATAAGTTCTACCCTGATATCGTATCTATAAGTTTTATCCCAATGCCACATCCAGAATCATCATCAGTACAAATCCCACCGCAAAAGCAATGGTTCCTATATTGCTGTGCTCTCCTTCACTGGCTTCCGGAATCAATTCCTCCACAACTACATAGATCATAGCTCCGGCGGCAAAGGCAAGAAGGTATGGAAGCACCGGAGCCACATAGGAAGCAAGGAGCAGTGTAAAGACTCCGGCAATCGGCTCCACGATCCCCGACAGGGCGCCGTAAAGAAAGGCCCTTCCTCTGCTCACTCCCGCCCCGCGCAGAGGCATGGAAATAATAGCCCCTTCCGGAAAATTCTGTATGGCAATACCCACCGCCAGGGTAAACGCCCCTGCCATCGTCACCGTATCGCTGCCTGTTACAGCGCCTGCAAAAACAGCCCCGGCAGAAAGCCCCTCCGGAATATTATGCAGGGTTACTGCAAGGACAAGCATGGTTGTTTTTTTTAAAGCGACCTTCGGTCCCTCAGATTCCTCGCTTCCTATATGAAGGTGCGGCACAGCATGATCCATCAGCAGCAAAAATCCGATGCCAAGGCAGAATCCCACTGCCGCCGGAACAAAGGCAAGCCGTCCCATCCCCTCACTCATATCCATTGCAGGAATCAGCAGCGACCACACAGAAGCGGCCACCATCACCCCTGACGCAAAACCCAGAAAGGACTTCTGCACCAGAGGCTTTAATTCATTTTTCATAAAAAACACACATGCCGCTCCCAGAGCCGTTCCCAGAAACGGAATTAATAATCCGAAAAATATGTTCATATTCATCCCCCTCTTCCACCAGACTTTTTGACATATCAGGCGTTTTCTCGTCATACCAGACTTTTCTGCCATATCAGACATTTTGTCATATCAGGCTTTTCTATCCTATATTACCACAATCAACAAAAATTTAACACTGTTTATTCCAAAATCCCGGCCCGGCGCTGATATTATTAAACTATGCAGCATACCTGGCTACTGTTCCCCCTGTTGCAAACAAAAAAACAGCCAGTGCAAGGCTTGGGAATGAATAATAACCATGCTTGTCCTTTTTGCAGAAATGTGTTATATTAATCCTTGTACCAAGGGAGCTTGCCAAAGCAGGCTGAGAGGAAGCGCGGATGCTTCGACCTTTGAATGTGACCGGAGGCTAGATTCCGGAACATTCTGTAACTTGATTTGGATAATGCCAACGTAAGGAGGAAAAACAATGTTTCAAATGCTCGTGACCGCAGACGGCGGTCTGACTACGGCGGGCTATGTGGTATCCCTGATCGTGATACTGCTTCTTGCCGTCTTTGTTGTATTTTTATGCAGAAAAAACAGTTCTACCACCAAAATGACGACGCAGCAGCTTGTGACCTGTGCAGTGGCGCTTGCCCTTGCTTATGTCACCTCTTACATAAAGCTGTTCAAGCTGCCTTTTGGAGGCTCTGTCACTTTATTCAGTATGTTATTTATCGCACTGATCGGATACTGGTACGGTACAAAAATCGGAATCCTGACCGGCCTTGTATACGGAATCTTTCAGTTTTTGCAGGAGCCGTATGTCCTGTCTCTCTTCCAGGTCTGCTGCGATTATATTCTGGCGTTCGGCGCCATGGGACTGTCCGGTCTCTTCTCCAAATCAAAGAAACACGGACTTCTCAAGGCTTACCTGATCGCCATCTTCGCAAGAGGCGCCTTCCATGCACTGGGCGGCTATCTCTACTGGATGGACTATATGCCTGACAACTTCCCGAAATCTTTATCCGCGCTTTACCCGATCATTTACAATTACAGCTATATCCTCTTAGAGGGTGTGCTTACCGTCATTCTGATCTCCATTCCGTCAGTTTCCAGGGCGCTGAATCAGGTACGGACGATCACAACCCCTTCTGCCTCTGCGAAACTTTCAAATACGCTCTAACTCCTGGTAAGTAAAATAATCCTGTGAAATTCCGGCTGTTTCAAAGTCCTGAATTTTCACAGGATTATTAAAATTCCGGCTGTTTCTTTTCGCTATGCTTCCAACAGCCATTGAACAGCCGGCTCCAGGCTGCGGTTCCAAAATTCCCAATCATGTATCCCGGGCGTCTCCACATAGGTAAGCCTGATTCCCGTCTGCTGAAGTTTGGCTTTTGCGGCCCGGTTTTCCTCAATAAGAAAATCATCCTCTCCGCAGGCCATGTAAATTTTCGGCGGCTTTCCATATTGGGCCGCCTGTCGCGCGCACCAGAACGGATCCATCGGGCTATCTTTTATCTGATCCAGATTTCCGAAGGTACGGCGATAATAATGATAATCGCTCACCGTATCCCTGTACCCTTCTTTCTGTCCGGCAATTTTATCTGTAATAAATGCTCCCGATAGGCTCACGATCCTGCTGAAGCTTCTATAATAATAAAATCCCAGACGCGCCGCGCCGAAGCCGCCCATAGACAGGCCTCCTATAAAAGTGTCCTCCCTCTTATCCGACAGCGGAAGCAGTTTCCTGGTAAACGTCACCAGTTCTTCTCCTATAAACCTTCCCCATGCGGTTCCCTGAGCCGTCCCATCTACATAGAAGCTGTTCTCACCGGCAGGCATCACAACCGCAAGATTGTATTTATCAGCCAGCATACGGATATTGGAATAGGTCAGCCAGTCATCCTGATTTCCACTGTATCCATGGAGAAGATAAAGAGTTTTAAACAAAGACGGCTTTTCCGGCTTCACTTCTCCCGGAATCCCCAACGTCTCCATCGGTACGATTATATTGACATCTACAGAACGATATAATTCCTCCGACAAAAAAGAAATACGCATAAGTGCCATAAAATTTCCTCCCCGAAGTCCTTACTTTCCCATAACCTCATCAAGATACACCGCTTCCGCCATGGCCGCTCCGCCCTCATCATTAGGATGAAGCCCGTCTCCGATATGGTATTCTTTTCTCATATAACCGCTGCGCAAATCGTCCCTGACCGCTTCGTCATAGTCAAAATACCCGTCAAAATCCATCCCTTCCCGAATACGGCGGTTGACCTCCAGCCGGACGGACTCAAAAGCCGCCAGCCATTCTTCCGGATATTCCTCATTCCCGCAGGGAGGAATGGTAGCCCCGAAAATGGCGACCTGATGCCTGTGGGCAGTTTGTATGTATTCCCCATAGCCTGCAAGCAGTTCTTCCGGCGTAACCTGCTCTTCAAGACGCGAAAACTGGATCGGGTGCATAATATCATTGATTCCTTCCAGTACCAGAACAACGTCCGCCGGCTCCTGGCCAAACACATCTTTCTCAAAGCGCTTCACGCCGGCATCACCGAAGCAGCACCCGTTTCCCGGGATAAAATCCACACGGGTTGCGTCATGCAGCACCCGGTTTCCTCCGATTCCCCTGTTCACCAAAGCGACCTGCCCGGGATAAGCGGCATAAAGGCGCTTGTACAGCGCGTTAGTCACATAGGACATGTGCGTTATGGAATCCCCAAACGCGGCAATAGTCTTTACCTTATCATCCGTCAGAACCTGCAGCCCGGTAAATCCATAAAATACCTGGCCCTTATTGGCATCCTCCCGGACAAACTGATAAACCTCTTCCGCCGGACACTCTTCGAACCTTCCGCCGGAAACATAATCGCCGTCTCTGCCAAGCCTCACCTTCGGTCCTGTTTTTGACCAGAAAAGGGAAACGCTCCTGATCTCCTGCGGCTCCTTCACATAAGTGGAAACCGCGATCCTGTCGCCTGCCGCAACAGCATATTCCGTTTCATCGCTCCAGCATTCTTCGCCAGGCTTCAGCTCTATAACTGAATTTCCGTTCCGCGATACCATGCAAACATTCTGTACGGCGCCGTCCCTGACAATTCCTACGGAAACCCGCTGCAGTGTCAGAGGCTTTTCCGAATACCGGTTTGAAAAACGGATACGTATTCTGTTTCCGTTCAGATTGTTGTCAAAGGTAAGCCTTTGGGTCTGATTTTCTACTGTTGCCAGCAAAAAACCATAATTGACAGGCAGATAGCTAAATGTACTGACCCATTTCATTTTTTAATCCCTCCATAAATACTCTTCCGCCACAGGCGGAATCCTCTTACAGGTATTTAAACGGTTCTTTCGCATCCACGAAAGTAACCGGAATATTTGAAAAACGCTCAGACAGCCAGGAAGCCATATATTTCATCCCCGCTTCTTCGCTGCGCTCATGTCCCAGCGTAAGCATTGCCCGGTTGAAGCCCATCTGATAAGCATCGTTAATATAGGCGCAGACCGTCCACTCGGTAATATCCCCGACTACTAACAGATCCAGTTTATTGCGTTCCATAACCACCATGGGCATCTGTTCCACGCCAAAGCCCAGGCTGCCGCCTCCAACCAGGATCCCGACGCGCTTTATTTTCATTTTCGGATCGCCGATGATCTGGATCACATCCATGTTCAGCCGTTCCTTAAAAAAATCCGCCAGCTCTCCAAGAGACGTTTCCGGAATTTCATAAACCCACGGATATTTTTCATCCGGCTGAAGATACTGATGCCAGTCCAGTTCATCCAGAAGGCCATGATAGATGTAATCCGTATCGGAACCCATATGCATATGATCATGGAGGCGCCATATGGTAATACCATGCTCTTCAATGTATTTACGTTTCGCAAGATACACACTGTCCTGACAGCACCATTCTGTCTCATCAGTCCCGGTAAACCATGTCGGTTCATGGGTGATAATAAAATCAGCGCCCAAACGGACAGCCTCCCTGGATTCCTCCATTTTCTGATGTGGTATTTTGTAGATCATATCTGATATAGTAAATCACTTTATCTTATATAGTCAACTTATTTATTTGAAGGCTTCCCTATGGGGCTGAATGGGGCTATGATCGGCGACTGTATCGATTACGGCGAATATAAAACCGGCATCCGTGTCCAAAGCGTTCTTTTCTCGTCAAATTCCGTAGGAATTAAGATCGGTCAGGGCATTCTGACCTCTTTGTTAGGCTTCTTCCTCACCGCCATCAACTATGACGGCTTAAAGCAGGTTCAGTCTGCCGCTACCATCTCCGGAATTGACAGCTTTTTTAAATACGTGCCCATCGTCGTATGCATCGTATTGATCATTTTCAGCTATCTGTTTGACCTTGAGAAAAAGCTTCCGGGTATCCAGAAGGAACTTACTGAGAGACGAGGTTCTATTGAAAATATTTAACCAGCAACATTTTCTCATTGAAAGGATACCAGATAACACGCTCTAAGTTATCATAAGCTATTTTTTCTTTTAAATTGCCGTACAAAAGGAAGCCGGAAATCTATAATTCCGGCTTCCTTAATATTAATTATCTGCCTCTGCCTGATCGGTCTCTGAGCTTGACATGATCTTATTCAGCTCGTCGATCATCTCGTCGTCCTTCAGGCGGAACTTTACTTCTACACGCCTGGAAGCATCCTTATCCACGTTTCCGTCCGCATCCAGAATCGGGTTTGCCATGGAGTGGCCGTTGACCGTCAGGTAATCCTCCAGGTTATCGATCTGGGTATCATCCAGAAATTCATACTGAATATCAAGAAGATATTGCGCTACCGCCAGAGATCTCTGCTGAGAAAGTTCCAGGTTGTAGCTGTAGTCTCCATCCGTATCGGTGTAGCCGTCAATGATGATCTCCGCAAGATATGGCATATAATCCTCTTCCAGAAGCACCTGACAGTAAATAGGAAGAACCTGACGCAGAGCCTGCTTTCCTTCTTCTGTCAATTCCGCCTCGTCATAGTCAAACATAACATTGGCATCCAGCGTCAGCGCCCCTGTCTGGGAATCGATATCCACATTCACATTATTCTTAGCAAACTCCTGCCTCAGCGATTCCACAACCTCCGCCTTAACGCCGATGATCTGGTCGATCTGCTGTTGCTGCACTTCTAAAAGGGCCGTCTTCTCATCAAGTGCCGTCTGTTGTTCATTCAGGGTCGTTTCCTGCTCCTTAAGCCTGGCGGCAAGTTCCGCAAGAAGCTGTTTCTGCTCTTCCAGCTTCTCATCCTGGGTCTTCAACTGCTCGTCCTGGGTCTTTAGCTGCCCCTCTTTTTCTTCCAGGGCAGACTGCTGCGCCAGGATTTCCAGAGTATATTCTTCCTGGAGGGCTATTTTCTCATCCCGCTCCTTGATGCTCTCGTTATAGCTCTGCTGAGCCTGAAAAAGCGTTACGCACATGATCAGCACGAAAAGAAGCAGGACACCCGCCATCATATCGGAATAAGAACGCCAGA
>JAUNGB010000057.1 GCA_030524715.1 Eubacteriales bacterium
TTTTTAAGTTTCGTCATGTTATAGTTCCCCTTGGGGTGGTTTACAGTATACATCAAAAATAAAATAGCAGGCGGAATAAAAGAATGAGAGTGGCTGCTGTTTTAAAATCAATTTATAACTACTAATTAATCAATAAATAGATGTATTAATATATTTATATTCGACATTTACACGCGCGCCTTTCTGATTGCTTTAGTCTGTCGATACTCTGCGGATTTTTTTGAGTAAAAAAATAATAACTTTTCTTCCTATTTTAATTTACACATCCTTAAATATTTGATATCGTAATTGTATCAACAAAATAGCTGGTGTAAAACAATATTCATACAAAGGAGGAAGTTCTATGAAGAGAATCAACGCAATTTATGCAAGACAGTCAGTGGACAGACCAGATAGTATTTCTATCGAAAGCCAGATTGAGTTTTGCAAATATGAATTGAAGGGAGGGAGCTTTAAAGAGTACAAGGATAGAGGATACAGCGGGAAGAATACAGTGCGTCCGCAGCTTCAGCAGTTACTGCAGGATATCCGGCGGGGAGAGATTGCAAAAGTTATCGTGTATAAGCTGGATAGAATCAGCAGATCTATTCTGGATTTTTCGAATATGATGGAACTGTTTCAGGAGTATCATGTGGAGTTTGTATCGTCTACAGAAAAGTTTGATACATCCACTCCAATGGGAAGGGCAATGCTGAATATCTGTATTGTATTTGCACAGTTGGAACGTGAAACGATTCAAAAACGGGTAAGTGATGCGTATTATTCCCGCAGCCAAAAAGGTTTTCGTATGGGAGGGCGTCCGCCGTATGGGTTTAATGCGGAGGAAGTAGTGATTCAGGGAATCCATACAAAGAAGCTTATAGAGGTACCGGAACAGGCGGAGCATGTAAGGAAAATGTTTGAAATGTATGTGGAGCCAAAAACCTCATACGGAGATATTACCAGATATTTTTCGGCAGAAGGAATTCAATTTTACGGAAAAGATTTGATCCGGCCTATGCTTGCTCAGCTTTTGCGGAATCCGGTGTATGTACGTGCGGATAAAGAAATTTACCGTTTTTTTAAAAGTCAGGGAACGATAATTGTCAGCGGGGAAGAAGAGTTTGATGGTATTCATGGATGTTATCTTTATCAGGGACGTAACGTAAAGGAGGATAAGAATAAGAGCCTGAAGGGACAGATGTTGGTGGTGGCCCCGCACGAGGGCCTGATTTCGTCAGATTTATGGCTGCGCTGCCGCATCAAGCTTTTTGCAAATCCCACGATACAGGCAAATCGTAAAGCTGTGAATACCTGGCTTGCTGGTAAAATTAAATGCGGCAGATGCGGATATGCCCTGATGAGTGTAAAAAGTCGTTCCGGAAGACAGTATTTACGCTGTGTGAAACGTTTGAATAATAAAGCATGCCCCGGTTGCGGAAAAGTTTATACAGCGGATGTTGAAGCTTATGTGTATCAGCAGATGTTGGACAAACTGCGGGAAAATCAGACTCCAATTGGTTATACTCAATCCAATCAGAATCCGCGTATCAAAGAGCTTAGTGATGAATTGGACGAACTGGATGAGGAAATCGAGCGCCTTATAGATTCCTTAATTGGTTCCGGAGAGACGTTGACGTCTTATATTAATAAGAGAGTAGAAGAACTGGAAACAATCCGTCAGGAAAAAATGAATGAGATTATTGTACAAATGGGAAAAACAACTTCCCCTGAGCAATTGGAGAAAATAGTGGCAAGCATCAGTGATTGGGAACATGCGGGATTTGAGGAAAAGCAGTTTGCTCTTGATAAGCTTGTTACCACAGTAAAGGCTACAGAAATGGGGACAGAAATTATCTGGAAAATTTAACGGCTGAAATATAGAATACAAAAAGTTATTATTGTTATACCCCTTGCGATATTCACCGTTCGCAGATTCTGAACAAAATTTCCGCGTTTGCATATTTTATCAAGAACAATATTGTTATGGTGGATGATTATGGATATAAAAGGTATTGACGTCAGCGCATTTAATGGCGTGATCGATCATAAAAGGGTTGCGGAAGACAGGGTGAAAATTGCAATATTGCGCATTACGGAACGAGGAAATACAGTTGATCCTACTTTTGAGGCTAATTATAGCGGATTTCGTACGGCAGGCATTAAAATGGGGGTATATAAGTACAGCTATGCTTTAAAGACCGCGGAGGCGCAGGAAGAGGCACGAAAGGTAATAGAAGCTTTAAAGGGAAGACCATTAGAATTTCCGGTATTTTATGATATGGAATGGTCTCAGCAGAGACAGCTTCCCAGGGAGGAAGTGACGGCAATTGTGGAGGCATTTCGTAATGTTATCGTAAAAGCCGGTTATTTGTTTGGAATTTACTGTAATACAGACTGGTATTACCATGTGCTGGATACAGCAAAGCTGCCGTATGATTATTGGTTGGCTGCTTATCCTTATAATGATCGTGGTACGATCGTTGAATCCCTGCGCCCTCCGGTAGGAATTGGCTGGCAGTACAGTTCAAAAGGCAGGGTGGCAGGAATTTCGGGCAATGTAGACATGGATGTATTTTATAAAATGTATGAAACTGTAAAGCCGGATGAAAAATATATAATTTATATAATCAAAAAAGGAGATACACTGGCAGCTATTGCCGATGAATATCATACAACGGTACAAGAACTTGCAGAACTTAACAGTATCGAGAATGTTAATTTAATTATAGCCGGGCAGACGTTAAAAGTTCCAGGGGAAACAAGGCCATATAAAAAATGGGTGGGCAAATGTACTGGCAACGGCGTTAACGTACGGCGTGGACCCGGTTTAGAATATACGGCAATAGAAGGGTATCCATTTCTGAATAAGGGAAATCTTGTGGATGTTATCGGAGAGAAAACTGCACTTGATAAGGAGGTATGGTACCATATCCGGGTAGCAGAAAAATATGAAGGATATGTTCGCCATGATTATATCGAAAAAGTGTAATATAATTTTCTTTTTTGACAAAATTGTTCATAATGTTATAGTTTTGGAATACAATGATAAAAATTGAAAAGAATGAACCGGGTAGAAGAGATGACTTATTTGTGGAGCGGTATGATTTTGATTGGAATTTTTTACGGAACGCTTACAGGAAATCTTCAGGAGGTTACAGATGCGGCAGTGGCTTCCTCAAAAGAAGCAATTCAGCTTGCCTTTGCTATGGCAGGAATTACTGCTATGTGGACCGGATTAATGAAGATTGCGGAAAAAACCGGGTTAGTTGCTCAGTTGTCCCGGGGGCTGCGCCCTGTTTTAAAAATTTTATTTCCGAGGCTTTCTCCCGATTCTAAAGCCGGCAGTTATATTTCTCTGAATTTTCTTGCTAATTTCCTGGGGCTTGGCTGGGCGGCGACGCCTGCGGGATTGAAGGCGATGGAAGAACTGGAGAAACTGAAAGAGAAAAAGGGAGATACGCCCCGTGATGTGGCGAGTAGTGAAATGTGCACTTTTTTGATACTTAATATCTCGTCATTGCAGCTCATTCCGGTCAATATCATCGCTTACCGGGCTCAGTACGGGAGCGTGAATCCGACGGCAATCGTAGGGCCGGGGATACTGGCGACGGCGGTGAGTACAGCGGTGGCTGTCGTGTTTTGTAAGGTGATGGATCGAAGAAAGAATAGTTAAATTTAAATGAGTTTACCTGACGACGATTCGGTCTACACCCTGAAAAAAGTAAATAAAGTGTACCAGAGAAAGTGTGTTTTCTGGTATACAAATTAAGAGAAAACTGATAAACTTATTTTAGTAACAGAACGGCTGCACTTATTATGAAAAGAGGCTGAAAGTAATGTCATATTACCTGAAGAATTTTGATGAAATATTACTTGAATTTACAATTGGGAAAACAGGACTTGAAGAACGTGTAACAGAAATCTATTACGTAAATGAAGAAAAAAAACATCTTCTTCCTGCAGGGTTGGAGTTATCCGTAAACGGGCTTACAAAATGGCTTCAGCGCCGTAGTATACCGAAGAACAGAGCTTTTGTACATGAGATTCTCGCTGCCTATGGTCTGAAGCAGGGAGATTTTAAAGGAATTATTGATATCTGTAAAGGATTGTCTGTAAATGACAGTTACTGGATCGTGGATTCCGAATTTAAGGGCAGCTTTCAGGATTACAATTTGTATGATAATTCGTTTTCAGAAGCATTGGCATTAGTTGCGTATACTGGTTATAATACGTCTATTCGGGAATTATCTACTTCGCCGGAATTTACCACTGCAGGAATGCTTCCAAAAGCATGGAGGAGAATAAACGGAGAGATATTTCTATATAAAGGTGGGACGAGAGGATTTGCGAATTCCGGAATGGAACCATATAGCGAATTTTATGCTTCGCAGATTGCAGAAAGGATGAATCTCCACCATGTTTCCTACGGATTGGAACAATGGAAAGGAATCCTGGCGTCAACCTGTAAACTATTTTCGACGAAGGATGTGTCTTATGTACCTGCAGGGCTTATTGTAAAGGAAGGCGGAATGGATGCGGTAATTGATTTCTATAGGCGGTTAGGCGAAGCGTGTTTTGAAGAACTTGCAAGTATGCTTGTATTTGATGCCCTGATTTATAATGAAGACCGACATTATGGAAATTTCGGACTTTTAAGGGATAGCCATACAGGAGAATATATAGGGTGCGCTCCGATTTTTGATAATGGATATTCTTTATTTGCAACTGCAATGAAAAGTGATCTGGAAAAGATAAATGCGTATGCGGAAGAAAGAAGTTATGCTTCCTGTGGAATCCTGCATGATGAACTGGTAAAGAACCTGTGCGGTCCCAGACAGCAGGAACAGTTACGGCATATGATTAATTTTAAATTTGCCAGACATTCACAGTATAATTTACCGGAAGAAAGGCTGGTTGTCCTGGAAAGCTTTATTAATCAGCGTGTAGAAGAATTATTGAAGATGCCGAAGAAAATAATGCCAAGCCCATGACCTTTAGAGCGTGTTTGAAAATTGCGGGAATGAATTTTCAAACACGCTTCAGGCCGTGGGCAGTTGACATGAAAGCGTTGTTAGGATAATAACTCTGCTATTTTCTTCATGCATATCCAATAATTTTTATCCTCCGTATGTCTTGCCGATTTTATTTTGTTGCTGATATTGCCATATCCTGACATCCAGTCGGAGCGGATACATCCAAGGCGCAGGCAGCGCCGGGCTTCTGAGAGCTTGTCCGCGCTTGCCCCTTTAGATTTCATTTCGGCTAATAATTTTGCCGCGGCCCTGTCATAGAGGGGATTTTTAAATTCCCGGGTGTCAGAGAGATATTCCAGTTCAAATAAATGGTCCTCTCCGGAATTGGGGAGAAAACATCTATCCTCTATGGTGTCCTTCAGGTGCAGATAGTACAGAGAAGCCCTGTCTTTTTTCTCTTTTTTCCGGATGACGCGGCCCAGACGCTGGATACGCTGACGTTGTACGGAGGTTCCGGAGAGAATGATCCCTACGGCCGCATCCGGGATATCAATTCCTTCATCCATGGATTTGCAGGCGATCAGAATACGGATTTCGCCGTCACGGAAGCGGTTCAGAGTGTTTTTGTTTGCCAATGGACCGATTTTTGAATGGCAGCGCCCTACTTTTTCCGGGTATTGTTTCTGCAGAAGCTGATAAAGCTCTTCAGCCTGGCTGATGCGTTCTCCGAAAATAATGATCTTTTCAGAAAGCTGCAACCTTTCTATTAAAGCGCACGCACATGCAATTCGGGCGGACGCCAGGCAGATCAGGGTTCTTCTTTTGTAAGAAAGCTTTATATACAGAGAGGCCGTTTCTGCGAGCTTACGGTTCTGGCCGCCTGCGAGAACCGTAAGCATATCAAAAAGCTCTTTTTGGTTCATATCTCTTAAGAAGGGATCCATCTGAAGCAGCCTGCGGTATAGAGTTCCCATCCAATCTGTGATTTCCTGATACTCGTCGCTTTCTGTATGCTGAAAGGACAAGCTGATATGAAAGATATCATATTTGCACACGGTGTGCATTGCCGCCGCCTTGGTCATTCCATAGCTGTATATTTTTCGCCCGAGGACTGACGCAAGATAGCTTTGCGACTGGCCATGGGGCAGAGTTGCAGACAAACCCAGTGAGAAAAAACGGGTTTCATATGGCTGTATATATGGAAGAAATTCAAATATCAGGCGGTTTTGATCGCTTTCATAGCGGTGGCATTCATCCGCAATGAGAAGGACGGCGGCGCCGCTTCGGAGCTCAGATAAAATTTGCCTTGCCAGTTCGTACCGGGCTGAATTGATCACATAAATCATATATTTGCGGTTGGATGAAGCTTTATATCCGGCGCCCCGCAGGCCGATCTCCCGTTGGATATCTGCCGGCTGGCGTTTATTACCGCCGGATTCCGCAAGAAAATTTCTTAGGGCCTGATTCCACTGGCGCATTAAAGCGCCGGTAGGAACAACAATCTTCACACGAAGTTCCTGATTCAGTTGTTTTTCCAGTCTTTCGGCTGCCGTCAGGGCAAGAAGAGTTTTGCCGGAACCGGTAACTGCCTGTACCATTCCTCTGCCATGATTTGCAAACCATCGTTCCAGACATTCCTCCTGCCATTGATAAAGGACTTTTTTCATTTTATGATACCTTTATGTAAATGAGATTATTATTTTGATACAGTTTATCCTATGATCAATATCGAGGTTGATACGATTTCCTCCATGACCGCACCATTATTTTACCATGACAGGTTCATTTGTGAAACATTTTTATTGAAAACAACTGCCGTTTCGTATATACTTTTTATAGTTTCATACTGTTACTTACTATTACTTATTATTACGGCTGCTAACCGGCAGTGTTTGTGAACATACGGAACAGATATTATTTGTTTCGATTCTGCCTGCGGCAGCGGAACTCTTTTACAATCTCATAAAACAAAGGATGAAAATAAATGAATTACGAAGATTTTTATTTAAGTATGCAGCCTCAGAACAAGACGGTAAAAGACAGTCTGGCATCTCTGCAGAAGCTCTTTAAGGCGATCAGCCGGGAAACCGAAAGCGGAGACGTCAAAAGCCTCACCCGGGATCTGAATGCTATGGCGGAGGCGGCTGCTTCCGTTTCCGCGGCGTTGGACGGAATGAAGGATACGATATCAGGTTTTGATACCAGAGCTTATTTTGAAAGCGGGGAATTTGCAGAGCAGATGCTTTCCGCCTGCCGGGAGCAGGGCGTGGATGTGCGCGGAGATTTCCCGGTTTATGAAATGTTCCCTTACCGGGTGAAGTTGGATACGGAAAATCAGGATATCTATCTTGACCGTAAAAAAGTGCAGTGTATGCGTCCGCAGAGCTTTGTCGAGACTGTCAGAAACGGGCAGGAAAAGCTTAATAAGGCTCCGTTTAAGGCGGCTGTTTTTGTTAATGAGCTTGCCGATGCTTATGATCTTGCTGCTTTGAAGCTGAATAAGAATCCGGAGTCGGATATTTATCTGACCAGTCTGTATAAATTCCTGGCTCCCATGAGCCGTTTCAGGAAGGACTATGACCAGCAGAGCTTTGCATTTGACCTTGCAAGGCTGTATGCCTCAGATGTGGAAGAAACGAAAAACGGAAGGAAGTACCAGTTCGGTCCCAGCAGGAACCAGAACAAGGCCATCCGGATTTTGGACAAGGACGGACAGGAACAGTATCTTGCGACGATCCGCTTTTATAAATAAGGAGAAGCACTATGGAATCAGAATTCATTGAAAGAGAATTCATTGAAAGCCCGCAAAAGCTGCAGGGAAATGAAGAGCCGTGCGGCATTCCAAACGGCAGGGAGTTTGGCTGCGGGGTTCGTTTTCTTACTGATTTCTGGCAGGAAAAGTACCTTCAGGAATATATCCGTGACGGCGGCAGCAAGATTAAATTCGTGACGGGCCGTCAGGGCAGCGGGAAAACATATTTTCTGCAGTCGATGATTTCCATTGCACAGAAAGAAAATTATAAAACAGTCTGGTTTTCTGCAAAGGATATCTGGATGCATGATTTTAAGGAAATTTATCTGGAGATTTTCCGTCAGTGCGACATTATGGAGTGCTTAAGCGCCGCAAGCCGTAAACTGATACGGGAAATGGGATTTGATGAGAACGATATTCCCGAAGGGATGAAATTTATTGATTATCTTTCCCAGAACGGGATGGGGGATGCGCTCACAAGAAGGGAGATCCGTTCGCTGCTGAAAAAGCTGTTTCTGGATAATCCCATGCTGGATAATAATTTTGCCCTGGCATGCAGCATGCTTACGGGAAGTATCCTTGGCTATCCTGTTCTGGAAGAGCAGAACCGTGATCTGCTTCTTGCATGGCTGGAAGGGGATCGGACCATAAAGCTTTCCCAATTACGGGCTTTGGATTTTTATCCCAGCCGGATCACAAAATATAATGCAAGGCATATGCTCCGTTCTCTGGCGGAGGTTATCCGTATGGGCGGATATTCCGGGCTGTTTGTTGCTGTTGACGATCTGGAAATTCTGATCAGCCGATCCAGTCTGGAACTGATCCATTATACTAAAATGAAGCGTGAAGATACCTATGAAAGCATTCGTCAGCTCATTGATGATATTGACAGTATGAAGAATATCATGTTCGTATACGCCTTTGACCGGAAGCTGATAGATGACGAAAATGCCGGACTGAAATCCTATCAGGCGCTTTGGATGAGGATACAGAACGAAATCGTGGGAGAGAGGTTCAACCGTTTTGCCGATATGGTGGATCTGGACCGGCTGGCAGCACAGGAATATACGCCGGAGGTGATCGTTTCCATATCGGAGAATATTGCACAGCAGCAGAAAAGCGCGCCGCTCTCGCCTCTGGATCTGAATGAGGCGGAAGAGCTTGTGCGGCAGGCGCATACCGGAGCTGTGGGCATACCGGGATTGATTCAGATTGCTATGCAGGAGGTAAAAAAGGATGTATGATTTTGAGGCCAGACACATCATTGAAGCGCTGCGTTCAGGGGTTCCCTCCCGTGCTGTGGGACAGTACTTTTCGGAGGCGCGTCCCAGGATCATGAAGGAAATCTCAAACCGGCTGGACATGGTATGTGAGCAGGGGAAATCAAGCGGAATGATCATCAGCGGAAAGTACGGGGAGGGGAAAACTCATCTGCTGAATACAGTGTTTAATCTTGCCCATTCCAATAACATGGTTGTTTCTTATCTTTCTTTGAGCAAGGAAACTCCTATGGATAAGCTTTATCTGGTTTATCAGAAGATTATACAGAATACATATCTTCCCATGCGCAGGCAGCCGGGCTTTATGCATGAGCTGGAAAAGATATCGGCCAACAGTCCGATAGCGAACGAGATGCTTTTGTATGCGGCAAAGCATCTGGAGACAGATAAGCTGTATTATCTTTTCCGTTCCTATCTGAATACGGAGGACTCTGATGAAAAGTTTCTTCTGCAGGCAGATCTGGAAGGGGATTTTATTGCCAATGCTCCTTTGAAAAAAATATACCGCCGTATTTTTAATCAGACGGTAAAATATAATGTAAACTTTACGAAAACCAGACATTGCGGAGATTATCTTTCTTTTATGAGCCATCTGTTTACGCAGATGGGGTATCATGGATGGGTGATCCTGATCGATGAGACAGAGCTTATGGGACGTCTGGGAAAAAAAGCGCGGCTGAATGCTTACCGGAATATGGCGCGTTTTCTTCTTCCGGAGAAATGCCCGGAAGCTACTTTGAGTATTTTTGCGCTCAGCGCTTCCTACACAGAGGATGTGATCGAAGGAAAGCACGAGTATGAAAACCTGGAGGCTGTTTACCCGGATGAGCCGGAGCCTGCCAGAACCGTTTTGAATCTTCTTGCCGGAGCTCCGCAGCTTCTTCCTCTGACCAGAGATGAAATTAATGAAGTATTATATAAGATACAGGACTTTCATGGGAGAGCTTATGGCTGGAATCCGGATCTTTCCATAGATACTTTGGCGGAGTCTACGCTGTCAGGAGGTTATCTGCTCCGCACAAAGATACGTGCGGCTATCGAATTTCTGGATCAGCTTTATCAGTATGAGAAGGTTGGAAAAACAACCATCAGTGAACTGGGCAAAGAAGTCTTTACAGAAGACGTCCCCTCTCTGGAGGGATTTTAATAAGAGTGAAATTAATGGACAGAATAGCCCGGGCCGTGCATATAATCTACAGAGAATGTGATAAAACAGGTTCAAAACCGGAGGGAATATGAAAGCAGTTTCTTATCTGTCTAATCTTATTATTCCTTTTTTGTTGTTTTATGTGATCGGCTTCGGGTTGCTGTCAAAGCGGGATATTTACAGTGATTTTCTGGACGGCGCCAAAGACGGTCTGAAAACCGTTGTGGGAATTGTTCCCACGCTCGTGGGGCTTATGACCGCTGTGGGAATCCTCCGTGCCTCCGGGTTCCTGGATTTTCTGGGCGGACTTCTGGGAAAGCTGACGGAATATATCGGTCTTCCGCCCTCCCTTGTTCCGCTGTCTCTTGTCCGGATGTTTTCTTCCAGCGCTGCAACGGGACTGCTGCTTGATATTTTCAAGGAATTCGGGACGGACTCCAAGGTGGGATTTATGGCGGGGATCGTCATGAGCGCCACAGAAAGCGTTTTTTATTGTATGAGTCTTTATTTCAGCTCCGTAAAAATACGGAAGACCAGATATACGCTGCCGGGAGCGCTCCTGGCTACGCTCGCCGGGATTGCCGCGGCAGTATGGATCACAAACTGCCTGATATAGGAGAGGGTCATGAGGACAAAAAATAAGAGCCGACAAACGAAGCTGTTCTGTTGGTTCTTATTTTTGTGGATTATACATTTTTTTGTAGCTTATACATCTTTTAGTGTTTATACATCTTTTTTGTTCTTGATGATCATTTGGCGGATAATGTTCTGGGTATAAGCGCCCAGCTTTTTTTTGTCCTCTTTATTTAACTGTTCCGGATAAATGGGTTCCCCATACTCAAGGATCACATGGCACGGTTTGACTTTGGGGGAATGAGCTTCCCAGATCTGCGCCGTATTATTCAGAGCAATGGGAATAATGGGACAGTTTGCTCTTGTTGCGATTTTGAAGCTTCCTTCATGAAAGGGAAGCATGTCTTCATCGTTCTCATTGCGGTTTCGGGTGCCTTCCGGGAAAATACAGATGGAAATTCCGGATTTTATTTTTTCTATGGCTTCCAAAATAGTTTTCAGGCCCTGCTTGATATCCTGCCGATCCAGAAACAGACAGTGCAGGTACCGCATCCAGTTGGAAAGCAGAGGGAATTTTTCCATTTCTTTTTTGGCCACATAACCTGTCCGGATAGGGCAGCGGCTGTAGGTCAGAAGAATATCAAAATAGCTTCTGTGGTTCCCTATGTAAAGGACAGGGGTATCTTTGGGTACATTTTCTTCTCCGATGACCGTTACCTTCACTCCTGTGAGAAACAGGATAAACCGGAATACTGCCTGAATGATCCGAAGAGAACTGATATCCTTGGCATAAGGCGCGAATTTGCCAATGATCCATTCCACAAGCAGAATGGGGATGGATAAGATCAGGAAGCCGACGACAGTGATACAAACCAGTATAAAACGTATCATAAACAGTAAATTCCTTTCTTTAGAATACTTGCAGTTATTATTATAATGATTTTTTGAAATACTTGCAATAAATCTTTTGGTCATTACATACAATAAATACTAAGGAACGGATAGGGGCTGCACTATGAAAAGAAAAGTCTCCCTGTTTTGTCTTATAGCGGCATTGCTTCTGACGCTCTGCGGATGCCGTATTATCCGTATCGAGGAAGAAGAAAGAAAACCGCTGGAATATACGGTGGTAAACCAGGAAGAGGTTCCGGACGAAATATTGTCCCTGATAGAAGAAAAAAAGTCTAAGGAATTTCAGATGACGTATCAAAGCGGAGAAGACCTTTATCTGATCAAAGGCTATGGGCAGCAGATGAGCGGAGGCTACAGTATTCAGGTGGAAGAACTGTCCTGTTCAGATAATGCCGTTTTCTTCAAAACAAAGCTTCTGGGACCGTCCGACGACAGTGGGCGAGGGGAACCATCTTATCCGTATATTGTTGTAAAAATGCAGTACTGCAAGGAGCCGGTACAATTTGTATAGGAATGGTGAAAGGGGAATGGATCGTGGAATTAAAAAGAGAAGATATTCAGATGATGCGCGTGAAAAGCAAGGCGACTACGCAGGTGACTTTTGATGTGGACTATAATGTACCTGATGTAAAACCGGATATTGGCCGTATGATCCAGAATAAGGGGAAGGTGGCTATGGATGAGGTGCGCTTAAGCGACGGCCACGCATTCCTGAAGGGCAGCCTTCATGTGGATCTGCTCTATGTAGGCGAGGAGGAAGGCCATATCTACAGCCTTTCGGCAAAGCTTCCCATGGAAGAGACGCTGAATCTGGAAGGGATCGTAAGCGGAGATAAGATGTGCCTGAAATGGGAAATCGAAGATTTAAGCCTTCATCTCATTCATTCCAGGAAGCTGAATATCAAGGCGATCGTTACGTTTTATGCCGTTGTTGACGAGCTTGCAGGCATCCGGCTTCCGGTTGCTGTGGATGAAGAGGGGCTTTCCCTGCGAAAGAAACGGATGCGGCTGTTAAATCTTGCTGTACATAAAAAGGATACGCTGCGTGTGAAGGAAGAAGTCACTCTTGCCTCTAATAAGCCTAATATCGCGGAGCTTTTGTGGTATACTGCCGAAGTGCGCGGGCTGGATCTGCGCCCGGAAGAAAATTCGGTGAAGGCAAAAGGGGAGTTGTTTGTTTTTGTGCTGTATGAGGGAGATGACGAGGGAAATCCCCTGCAATGGCTGGAATATTCCCTTCCTTTTAATGGAGAAGTAGAGTGCCAGGGCTGCACGGAGGAAATGATTCCGAATATGGAAGCATCTATTATCAATCAGGGTATAGAAGTCAAGCCTGACGCTGACGGAGAGGAACGGGTTTTGGTGGTGGATGTGGTTTTGGAATTGGATATGAAGCTTTACCGGGAAGAAGAGCATGAGGTGATCCTTGACGTCTATACCCCTTTGAAGGAATGCATTCCTCATGGGAAAAAAGAAATTCTGGAAAGCCTTCTTATCCGTAATTTCTCCAAATGCAGACTGTCTGACAGGATAGAGGTAAAGGAAACCCAGGGAAAAATCCTGCAGATCTGCCACAGCCAGGGGAAAGTGAAGGTGGATAAGACGCAGATTGTGGAAAACGGGGTTCAGGTGGACGGAATTGTCCATATGAAGGTTCTTTATATTATCGGAAATGATGATATGCCATTTTATTCCATGGAAGCGATGATCCCTTTTTCGCATGTGGTGGAGGCGAGGGGAATTACGCCTGATTGTGAATATTATCTCCGCACAGATTTAGAGCAGTTGTCCACAACGATGGTGGACAGCAATGAGATCGAAGTAAAGGCTACCGTCAGCCTGAATGTGCTTGTGCTCAATTGTCGGGAGGAAGCGATTATTGACCGTGTGGAGGAGCAGCCTCTGGATATGAAAAAAATCCGCAGTATGCCTGGAATTACTGTCTACATGGTAAAACCGGAGGACAGTTTGTGGGATATTGCAAAACGGTTTTATACGACTGTGGATGAAATCTGCGCCTTAAATGAACTGGAAAATGAGACGATTTCGCCATTTCAGCCTTTGTTATTGGTAAAAAAAGTCGGAAGTTGAAATTTATTTATATTGAAATCGTAGCGGAAATCATATAAAATAGAATTTAAAGAATACTGTATACAAAGTACAAAAAATGATAAGTATATCAGATGTGGGATGACTCCCGCCTTTATAGGCGGTGAGTAACGAATTTTCAAACACACTTTAAGAATACCGGAGGGATTTATGCGATTAAGAGCACTTGCGAAGATAAATTTGGGATTGGATATTATCCGTAAGAGAGAGGACGGATACCATGAGGTACGTATGATCATGCAGACGATCCAGATGTATGACGTTCTGGAGATCTATCGGAGGGCGGAGCCCGGGATTACCCTGACTTCCAATCTGCCCTATGTACCCAGCGATGAGCGGAACCTGGCATATAAGGCGGCAAAGCTTTTGATGGACGAATTTCAGATAAAAGAAGGACTTTCCATGAAGCTGGAGAAATCCATTCCGGTGGCAGCAGGCATGGCGGGAGGAAGTTCGGACGCTGCCGCTGCCTTTGTGGGAGTGAACCGTCTGTTTGACCTGGGATTAAGCGAGCGGGAGCTGATGGAGCGGGCGGTAAAGGTCGGCGCGGATGTTCCTTATTGTGTTATGCGGGGGACGGCGCTGGCAGAGGGTATCGGGGAGAAGCTGACACGGATCCCACAGGTTCCCAGATGTTATGTGCTTATCGGCAAACCAGGCATCAATGTTTCTACGAAGCTTGCCTATGAGAATCTGAACCTGAAGGGAATTACTTCCCATCCGGATATTGACGGAATGCTGGAGGATATCAGGAAAGGCGATCTATATGGCATGACGTCCAAAATGGCAAATGTTTTTGAGCCGGGGATCATCCGGAAATATCCGGTGATTCAGGAAATTAAGGATTTGATGGAGGCAAACGGGGCGCTGAAAGCGCTGATGAGCGGAAGCGGCCCCACCGTATTCGGGATTTTTGACGATGCGGCTAAAATGGCGGAGGCGGCAGCCGTCCTCCGCAGGAGTAACCTGGCGAAAACTGTATTTGCTACGGAAGTTTATAACCGAAATGGAGGAGCTACTAATGACAAGTGATTTTTCTGTGCACATGAATGAATATCTGCCGCTGAGAGACGTTGTTTTTAATACTCTGCGTCAGGCAATTTTAAAAGGAGAGCTGAAGCCGGGAGAGCGGTTAATGGAGATTGCCCTGGCGGAGCGTCTGGGAGTAAGCCGTACTCCCATCCGTGAAGCTATGCGTAAGCTGGAACTGGAAGGACTCGTTGTGATGATACCGCGCCGGGGCGCGCAGGTGGCTAATATTACGGAGAAGGATCTGAACGATGTCCTGGAGGTCCGTATTGCTCTGGAAAACATGGCGATCGAAAAGGCATGCAAGCGGATGAATGAAGAACAGATGGGGAAGCTGTGGATTGCGGCCAGAGAATTTGAGCATACTATAGAAGAGGGAGATCTGGTGAAGCTTGCGGAAGCAGATGAAGCTTTCCACGAGATTATCTATCAGGCTGCAGACAATATGCGTCTGAATCAGGTCCTTAACAATATGAGGGAGCAGATCTACCGTTACCGTGTGGAATACCTGAAAGAAGGAGAGACAAGGGAGGTGCTGGTAAGGGAGCATGAGGAGCTTTATTATGCGATACGGGAGCGCGATGTGCAGAAGGCACAGGAGATTTCCTTCCATCATCTGGAAAATCAACGGAAGGCTATCATCCGTTCTATTGAGGCGGAGAACAGAAATAAATGAGCAGAAATAAATAAACAGAAACAGAACAGAAATAAATAAAGTATAAAATCCGAAAATACGGATATTCTAGGAGAGATACGGGAAGTGTCTCTCTTTTTTATTCCACAGGAGGAACGGAAATGGAAGAAATGAAAATTTCCAGTGTTTTAAGAGATAATGAGAAGTATATCCGGGAACGGTGTGAAAACTGCGCGGATATTTTAGTGCGTCCCATGAAGCTTGGAGACGAACGGAAAATAGACTGTCTGATGGTTTATCTTGAGGTGGCTGTTTCTAATATGATGCTGGATGATTCCGCCATTGGCAAGATGATCAATCATTTCTGGGAGGTGTCGTCTGAGCAGATTCAGGATTTTATAAAAAACAACAGTCTTGGAATTGCGGACGTAAAAAAGCTTGAGTCCATGGAAGAAGCTTTTGCGGCTCTTTTGGCGGGGAACGCCGTATTTTTTATAGACGGCTATGATAAGGCAATGAAAATTTCCAGCAAGGGGTATCCCGGAATGGGCGTTTCTGAAGCGGAATCGGAAAAGGTTCTCCGCGGCTCCAAAGAGGGTTTTTCTGATTCGGTAAAAACCAATTCCGCTCTGATTCGGAAGCGTCTGAGGGATACCTGCCTCAAGGTTGTGGAGCAGCAGGCGGGAACTCGTTCCCATACTACGATTCAGATCCTTTATATTGAAGATCTGGTACATGAAGGGCTTCTGGAAGAGATTAAAGAACGTCTGGAAGCCTATGAAATAGACGGGATCCTGGACAGCGGAATGTTGGAACAGCTTGCGGAGGATAACTGGTATTCTCCCTTTCCGCAGTTCCAGTCAACAGAGCGCCCGGACCGTGCGGCGCAGGAGCTTCTCAACGGAAAAATCGTGATCCTCTGTGACAATTCGCCGGAGGCATTGATTTTACCCAGCGCCTTTAACGGGTTTATGGAAAGCAGCGAGGACTGGTATCACCGATTTGAAATGGCTTCCTTTCTGAGAGTTCTCCGCTACGTGGCCCTTGCTTCGGCCACCTTGCTGCCGGGGCTGTATCTGGCAGTGATACGTTTCCATACTCAGATTCTGCCGACCAATCTGATCCTTTCTTTTGCGGAAGCCAGGGAAGGGGTGCCCTTTTCCAGTATTGTGGAGCTGGTGTTTCTGGAGCTGGCCTTTGAGCTTATCCGTGAAGCCGGCGTGCGGATCCCCGGTTCCCTGGGGAATGCCATTGGGATCGTAGGCGGCCTGATCATCGGCCAGGCCGCAGTGAGCGCGAATCTGGTCAGTCCTATTGTGGTGATGATCGTGGCTTTGACAGCGCTTGGCTCCATGACGATTCCAAACGAGGAATTTGCGGCCTCTTTCCGGCTTCTGAAATATGGCTTTTTATTTTTGGGAGGGTATCTGGGAATGTTTGGGATCGTCCTTGGGATTTACCTGACTTTGTCTCATCTGTCAGGGCTTCTGAGCTTCGGGATGCCTTACCTGATGCCCTTTGTGAAGAAAGAACCCATGCGGGACGTGGGGGACGGGATTCTTCGGATACCCTTTCAAAAAAGGCGGCAGCGCCCGATTTATGCCAGACGTGAGGAAAGCCTTCGCCTGAAAAGGAGGGAAAAACCATGAAATTTGCGGAAAATAACAGAATTTCACATCGCCAGATGTATCGTCAGATGAACCTTACGTTCCTGGCGCCTTTCCTGTTGTGCCTGTTCGGGAGGGGACAGCTTCAGGGCTTATCCGGCTTGGTGGGTATCGCCGCTGCTGTAGTTGTTTTACTTTTTTATGTTATTTTTCTGATCCGCCTTGGACCCTATTATGCAGATATGGAAAAGACGGCCGGTTCCGTGGGATGTCGGCTCATAGGCATTTTTTTAATCGTTTATATTCTGCTTACCGGAGCGTATCTTCTGGCTGTAACAGAGGAGGTCGTGCCCGCCAGCCTGCTTACCGGAGTTTCCGGGAGGTGGATTTCTTTTTTTGCGGTGATTGTGTGCAGCTTTGGCGCTCACAAGGGAATGCAGCGAAGGGGACGGATGGCGGAGGTATCGGGCGGCTTTCTTTTGGGCGGAATCCTTCTGATGATGATTTTGTGTCTGGGACAGAGCAGATTTTCTTATTTTCAGGAAATGCTGACAGCCTCTTTCCTGACAGGCGCAGGGTGTCTGAAAAGCTTTTATGGTATTTTGTGTGCGTTCTCAGGTATCGGCCTGATCCCTTTTGTTCTGGAGAATGTGGAAAAACAGGGAAGCGCCTGGAAGCCCGCCGTGCTGGGAATTCTGACCCTTGGAGGTATCCTGCTGGGAATGCTTTTATTATTTCCGGCAGTGTTTGGCTGGCAGCGCCTTCTTACGGAGCCTTATCCGGTTCTTCCTCTTTTGGCAGGGGCGGATCTTCCGGGAAATGTTCTTGCACGTTTTGATGTTTTGTGGATGGGCTTCCTGATATACAGCCTTTTGTTCGCCATCGGAAGCCTGTTCCATTACGGACATCAGATTATCCGCCGGTCCCATTTGGGAACCGGGCGCTTTTGGCTGGCGGCAGTTATGTATTTTTTGTCCATATGGGATTTTGGAGCAGGAGGGATCAGCGGGTATTACGGAAGCTATCTGGCATATATTTTTGTTCCGGGGCTGCTGCTGATACAGATTTTTCTTATGCTCCGGGGAAAGCTGCGCCGCAAAAAAAGAGCGGCTGCCGTGACGGCTTCTTTGCTGATGCTTTCTTTGTTTTTTACGGGATGCTCCGGCATAGAGCCTGAGAAGCGAATGTACCCTCTGGCACTTGGGGTAAATACCAGCGAAAACGGATTTTCCATGACCTACGGAATGCCGGATCTTCCTCAGGCGACAGGACAGGAAAAACAGGAGGAATCGGACAGTACTTCTGTTCTTACAATAGAGGGAGAGAACTTTTCCGGGATTGAGGCCGCATATAACCGCTCTCAGGAAAAGTATCTGGATATGGGGCATCTGCAGGTGTTGATTCTGGGAAATGATATTCTGGAAAATGGGAAATGGGTTTTACTTTTGGATTATCTTGAACAGGAGCCTTATGTGGGAGAAAATGTCTATGTATTCCGCACAGAAGATCCCCGGGCGGTTCTGGATTGGAAGTCAAAAAGCGGTACTTCTGTAGGAGAATACCTTACCGGGCTTTTGGAGAACAGGACTTCCGGACAGCAAAAGCGGGGCGTTACCCTCCGTCAGCTTTATCATGAACGCTACCAGTCCGGCACGCTTCCCGCTATGCCGGAAATCCGTCTGGACCAAGCGGGTATTCAGGTGTACGATGTGTAAAAACGGGTTTCGCGTTCTTGTGTATAATTTTTTCCGCAATTGTCTATACTCCAGAGGAAAACAAAGGGCAGGAAATTTCTGACAGTTATGCATGATTGAACCTAATATACCGCAAAGTGGGGAGCGCAGATTGCAGGGAATGTTCCTGTCCGCGGATTAAGGAGGAACTAATGCTTACAAAATGGATAAAAAACAGGATCAACCGTATTTTTATTTCTATTATCATAGCTTTGACAGCAGTATTTTTAGCGGCGGGTAAGATACCTTCCGCATCATTCGGGCATCCGGCCACAGCATGGTGGGGAACAATGTATCCGGGCTTCTGCTTCTCAGAGAGGCCCGGTAAAAGCTCTTCCCCGGGGAAAAACAGTGAAGGCTCTGAGATTGCCGGACGAAAGATATCCTTCTGGCTTGCGAAAGCTCTTGATTGGTGATAAAATAAAGGCACTAAAAAGAGATGGAGAGCCTTATAATGAATATAGACAGAAATGCTCCCGTCGGCGTATTCGATTCAGGAGTCGGCGGACTGACAGTGGCCCGCGAGATCATGCGGAACCTCCCTTCGGAGAAAATCGTATACTTCGGCGATACGGCGAGAGTACCTTACGGCAGTAAATCAAAGGAGACGGTTATCCGTTACTCACGCCAGATCATCCGTTTCCTGCAGGAGCAGAAGGTGAAAGCCATTGTAATTGCCTGCAATACTGCCAGCGCTTTTGCGCTTGATGAGGTTCAGCATGATCTGGATATTCCGGTATTAGGCGTTATAGAATCCGGCGCCAAAGTAGCCGCGGCAGAAACCCGCAACAACCGGATCGGCGTGATCGGTACCATCGGTACTGTAGGCAGCGGTATTCATGCATCCTATTTAAAGAAACTCAATCCGGAGATTACTGTGATCGGAAAAGCCTGTCCGCTTTTCGTGCCTTTGGTGGAGGAAGGCTGGCTTCATGATCCTGTGACTGTGGAAGTGGCCCGAAGGTATCTGCATGAATTACAGGAAGAAAATATTGATACTCTGATTTTGGGCTGCACCCATTATCCTCTGCTGCGGTCAACCATACAGAAGGTGATGGGAGAGGATGTACGGCTGGTCAATCCGGCCTATGAGACTGCTTTGGAGCTTGGCAGGCTGCTTGCCGAGAAAGAACTTCAGAGCACAGGGACAGGACAGGAGGAATTTCCGTATCGTTTTTATGTAAGCGACCTTGCGGATGAATTTAAAAGCTTTGCCAATTCTATTCTGCCCTATGACGTAGAGATGACTCAGAAGATCGATATTGAAAAATATTAGAGGGGGGATGACTCCCGCAAAATGATAACACAAAACGATAATATAAAACGATTACATAGCAGGAGAACAAATATGGAAAAAGATGTACTGATACACGTGCGCGGCCTGCAGATGATAGACACTGCAGACGGCGACGAGGCAATTGAGATGGTGGTTCCCGGCCAGTATTATTTCCGCAATGGAAGCCATTATCTGAGATATGAAGAGCGGATGGAGGATTTTTCCCAGCCTACTATTAATTACATCAAGATGTCCCCTACCGGTATGGAGGTAAGGAAGCAGGGTGTGGTTAATGTGCACATGGTTTTTGAACAGGGCAAAAAAAATATGACCTTCTACACGACCCCTTATGGAACCCTGCAGATGGGAATTGCCGCTACTAATCTGGAATTAAAAGAAAGCGACAGCGGAATCAACATGAAGGTAGACTATGCACTGGATATGAATGAAGAGCATGTTGCGGACTGTTATCTGACTGTTCAGGCAGAGCCTAAAAATTCCGCCGGATTTGTGCTTTAAAGAATAAAAGAAATCCGCGTAGCTTTAGATACGCGGTTCAGGAAACAAAAGATTTACCGCCGCAGGGGCAGCCTGCGGCGGATTATTTTATTTATTTTGTCTTTTCTTTTATTTCTTTTCTTCTTTGTTAAAGAGACGCTTGAAAAAGCCTTTTTTCTTTTTGGGTGGGGCTTCCAGAGAACCGCGGATACCGCGGACGCCTACAATGTAAAGGCCGCTCACTTCTGCTTTGATTTCCTTCTTAACAGGAATCAGATCGAAAACTTTTTCGTCAGCGATCAATATGGAAATCTTCGGGCCGACTTTGGCTTTGACAATAGGAAGCTTGGAACGGCGCATTAGCTTCGGGGTCTGATCAATGACCATCTGCGGAAGGCCGGATTCCTTGAGCGGAAGACGCTTCTTGTCAATGACCAGCATGGAAACGGTCTGTTTGGTAGCCTCGATTTGTGCCTGTTGTTCTTCCTGTTTTTTTTGTGCTTTCTTTCCGAAGAAATATAAGGCAATTAATACACCGATCAGAATAACCAGGATAACAAGAAGGACGATGGTTACTGTATTCATAAGTATCCTCCTAAATGTATGATATTGCAGTAAATTCTTACGCAAAGTTCATTTTACCATTATTTATGGAAAAAGGCAATTATTAAAAAGCAAATACAGGGAAAAAGAGTGGAAATTTGTAATATGACAGGGTATAATGGAGCAGGTGAGAACTGTAACAAGCGTGTGACGATTCCCATGCGGATAAAAAATATTTATCGGGTTATGCTATAGTAAACGACAGCCTTTATGAAGGAGAAAGAAATGAAGGAAAAGGAAGTTGAAAAGATACAGCCGCAGGAAGAAGTAAATACCGAACCGAAGGATAAGTCTGAAGGCCCGGAGTCCGCGGTGGATACCGGGTTTATTGAGAAAGCGTCTGATGGGAAAGGTTCAGAACCGGAAACGGAGCCCGGAGTTATAGATTCAGGGTCGGAAACAGAGTCCGGAGTTAAAGGCATAGAGTCGGAAAGAGAGCCCGGAGTTAAAGGTTCAGAGTTTGAATCAGAGTCTGAGGCGACAGGCTCAGAACAGAAATCCGAGTCTGCCAGCGATAAGGATAAGGCAGCTTCAGAAGTTCCGGAAACTTCAGAAGCTTCTGAAGCGGGGAGCATACTTGGAATCGAGCCATGGAGCGAAGAAGACGAGGCGGCGGCGCGCGCGGAGCAGGAGGCTTATGAGCAGCGGCGGGCTGTCCGCATGGAACGGCTGGCTCTTCGTAAAAAGAAAAGAAGAAGGCAGAAAATGGTCATTGTGGGAGCATTGCTGCTTGGGGTATTTGGAGCGGCGGCGCTTGGAGCGTACCGTATGGGGCTTTTTGAACAGGTAATGATACAGACTGCAGATCAGGCAGCCGTTAATGACCGTAAGTCTGATACGGCTTCGGAAGGAGAGGCGGAGCAGGAATCCAATGAGAACGCAGAAGGAGATACGGAAAGCCAGGAAGCCGATCCTGCAGCTTCTCAGTCTGTGGAAGAAGAAAGCGAACCTGCCTACACTCCGGATGCGGAGGATGTTTCTACTCTGGAGCAGGCACGGCTGTTAGCCGCACAGTATGATTATGATAAAGCGATCAAATTGCTGAAAAAAAGTAAAAATTATAAAAAAAATAAAGATATGCAGGCGGCGGTAAAGGAATTTAAGGAAACAAAAGCTACCTGTACTTCGTGGCCTCTGGAAGAGGTCACCCATGTGTTTTACCATACTCTTATTAAGGATACGTCCAAAGCCTTTGACGGCGACTATAAATCCGGCGATTATAATCAGGTTATGACTACGATCGATGAATTCAATAAGATCACGCAGACTATGTACGACAGGGGATACGTGATGGTGAGCATCTATGACATGGCGTCAGTAAACGAGGACGGCACTATGACCCGGGGTGAGATTCTGCTCCCGCCGGGAAAAATTCCCTTTGTACTCTCTCAGGACGACGTAAGCTATTATCATTATATGGATGGCGACGGGTACGCTTCAAAGCTGATCGTGGATGAAGAAGGCAAGGTTCGGAACGAGTATGTGGAAGATGACGGAAGCATTTCCGTAGGCGACTATGATATGGTTCCGCTGATCGACCGGTTTGTGGAAGAACATCCGGATTTTTCATACAGAGGGGCGAAAGGGATCGTGGCCCTGACAGGATATAACGGGATTCTGGGCTACCGGACGGACAGCAGCTATGAGACGCGTCCGGCGGATCTGGATGCGGATAAAGTGAAATGGCTGGACGATCATCCGGAATTTAACCTGGAGGAAGAAAGGGCAGGAGCCAAAAAGGTAGCGGACGCCATGAAGGAAGAGGGATGGCTGTTCGCAAGCCATACCTGGGGGCATAAGAACGTGGCGGATGCGTCCATGGAGCGGCTTCAGACGGATACTCAGTTGTTTAAAGAAAATGTAGATCCCCTTATCGGAGGAACAGATATCATTATTTTTGCGTTTGGGACGGACATGGTTTCACAGGGAGAATATTCCGGGGAAAAATTTGAGTATTTCAAAAGCCAGGGCTATAATTATTATTGTAATGTGGATTCCAGTAAATATTATGTACAGATCCGCGACAGGTATTTCCGGCAGGGACGCAGAAATCTGGACGGCTACCGGATGTACTACAATCCGGAGCTTCTGGAGGATCTGTTTGACGCGGGATCGGTGCTTGACGCCGCCAGACCGCTTCCGGTACCGGAGATGGATTGAGCGCGCAGACCTGAGGATAAAAAGAGGGGATCAGTGACGGTACAGAGCAGATATGAAGAAACAAGAAACAAAGGAAAGAAAGGAGAACCACGAAATGAGAAAAACAGCCGCAATACTGTCAGCAGTTATTTGCGTTTCCATGTTAGGAGGCTGTGGCCTGCTTCCTTTTGAGGAAGATATTCCTCTTGCCAAAAAAGAACAGGCAGAGATGATACAGACGCCGTCGGAAGAACCTGCAGAGGAAACGGATGCCGCGGCAGAGCCAACTGCCGAACCGGAGCCGGAGGCGGAGGAAACGGCTAATGATGCCGCGCAGGATTTTCTGGCGCAGGCAGAAAAGCTGGCTGTGCAGTATGACTATGACGGAGCCATTGAGCTTTTAAAGAGCCAGCCGGAGTATGAGTCCAGCCAGGCGATGCAGGATGCCGTGGCAGGATATGAGAGTACAAAGGCCACCTGTGTGGAATATCCTTTGGAGCAGATCACCCATGTGTTTTACCATACGCTGATTAAGGATACGTCCAAGGCTTTTGACGGAGACAGTGATGAAGCCGGTTATAATCAGATGATGACAACCATTGATGAATTTAACCGTATTACGCAGATCATGTATGATAAAGGCTATGTGATGGTCAGTCCCCATGATATGGCGACAGTAAATGAGGACGGAACCATGAGCCGGGGAAGTATTTTACTGCCGCCGGGAAAGATTCCTTTTGTTCTTTCTCAGGATGATGTGAGCTATTATCATTACATGGATGGGGACGGCTTTGCGTCAAGGCTTGTACTGGATGAGAACGGGGAAGTCAAGTGCGAATACATTGAGGACGACGGAAGCGTTTCTGTGGGGGATTATGATATGGTTCCTCTGATCGATGCTTTTGTGAAGGAGCATCCGGATTTTTCCTATCATGGGCGGAAGGGAATCCTGGCTATGACAGGGTACAACGGAGTTTTTGGCTACCGGACGGATATCGCCTATAAAACAGGGGAAAACCTTCAGGACGACCAAAGACAGTATCTGGACAGCCATCCGGATTTCGATTATGACTGGGAAGTGCAGCAGGCTACCGCTATCGCGGACGCGCTGAAGGCAAACGGATGGGAATTTGCAAGCCATACCTGGGGACATAAAAATGCTACGGAGTCCTCTGCGGAGACACTTCAGACAGATAACGAGAAATGGGAGGCTTATGTGGCTCCGATCCTTGGAAAAACGGATATGATCATTTTTGCGTTTGGGGCGGATATCGGAAACTGGGAAGGATATACCATGGATAATCCGAAATTTGCGTATTATAAAAGCAGAGGCTATAATTATTACTGCAATGTAGACTCTAATCAGTATTGGGTGCAGATTACAGACCAGTATTTCAGGCAGGGACGAAGAAATCTGGACGGGTACCGGATGTACTATAATCCTGAGATGCTCAGCGACCTGTTCGATGTTTCAGAGGTGTGGGATTCTTCCAGGCCAACCCCTGTGCCTGAAATGTAAAAAGAGGATATAGGAAATCTTAAAAAAGAATGAAATGACGGGACAGGCTTTCTTTTTGGACGGAAATGTGATATAAAACACTTAGAGGCTTCAGAAGGAAAGCCTGTCTGTATATCAGAAAGGAGTAATTTATGAAGAAAAAAGCGTTTCTGGCAGTGCTTGCAATGTGCATGATTTTGACGGCAACTGCCTGTGGGAATGATAATAATAAAGAGGATGATACGAAACAGCAGACAGAGGCCGGACAGGATGCAGAGGCGGATGCGGCGGACGAGAAGGAAGAGCCAACCTCCTTTGGGGAGCGTCTGGTTTCTGTAGATGACGTAAGTAAATATATAACTATTGGCGAATATAAGGGTCTGGATCTGGATAAGGTCGTGGAAGAGGTGACGGAGGCGCAGATCGAGTCGCAGATTTCCACCGAATTGCAGAATAACAGAGAAGAAGTAACTGACAAAGACGGCGCCGTTCAGGACGGCGACCTGGTTACCATTAATTTTGTGGGCACTAAGGACGGCGAGACCTTTGACGGCGGAACGGCAAATAATTATGACCTGACCATCGGAGAAGGCGGAATGATAGACGGTTTTGAAGACGGCATCATCGGCATGAAAAAGGGTGAGACGAAGGAGCTTCCGCTGACTTTTCCGGAGGAATACCCTGCGGAGGATCTGGCCGGAGAGGATGTGGTATTTAAGATCACCCTGCAGAACTTCCGTCGTGCGCCGGAGCTGACAGACGAATGGGTGGCAGAGAATACGGATGTTTCTACTGTGGACGAGTACCGGGAGAAGGTACGCGCCCAGCTTCAGGAGGACGCTGTGGAAACTGCGGAAGATACGATGAAATATAATGCATGGAACCTTGTCCTGACAAATTCTGAGATCATCGAATATCCGGAGGAAGATATCCAGAATGGAATCGCGGAATACAAAAGCCTCTGCAGTAATTACGCGGCTCAGGCGGACATGGAACTGGAGGATTTCGTAGAAGCCCAGAACATGACAATGGACGACTTTGAGGATGCGTGCCGTCAGTATGCGGAGAGTAAGGTGAAGCAGAACCTGATCATACAGGGCATCATGGATGCGGAAGGGATGAGCCTGAGCGATGAAGAAAGCCTGAAGATTCAGGATCAGCTTATTGCGGATTATAATGCTGCAGATCTGGCGGAAATGGTGGACAGGTACGGGCAGGCTCTTGTAGATGAATCCATCGGACTTTTGAGAGTAGAAAACTTTATCGCAGAGAATGCGAATATCACAGAAAAGGTTTCCAATGGCGACGTCATTGCAGAAAGCGGCGACGCAGGCGACTCTATGAACGGCACGGAAGCAGAGGCGGAAGAAGAAATAGAAGAAGAAACAGAGGATACAGAAGAAGCGGCAGATACAGAAGAAACAGAAGCTTCAGAAGAAGAAAATACAGAAGAAAATTGAGAAACAGCTTCCGGGGAAACGGAAGCTGATGGGGAGGCGGATCCAGGATGATCATTAAAAACGGAGAGGTATTTCAGGAGGACGGAAGCTTTCAGGTGAAGGATATTTATGTGGAGAACCATAAGATCGTTGCTTCACAGGAAGAGGTGACAGATAAGACTGTTGTGGACGCGGAGGGGCTTCTGGTTCTTCCGGGACTTGTGGATATTCACAGCCACGGCGCTTACGGCCATGATTTTTCGGATGCGGATGGGGAAGGTCTGAAGAAAATCCTGAAATACGAAAGAAGCTGCGGGATTACTTCGTATTGCCCCACGTCTATGACGCTGCCGGAGGCAGAGCTTGAGAAGATTTTTGCAACTCTGAAAGAGGCTGCGGGAACTGAGGGCGGCGCGGTGATCCGGGGAATTAATATGGAGGGCCCGTTTTTGGATCCCAAGAAAAAGGGCGCTCATGTGGAGGAATATATCCGTAAACCGTCCGCAGAGTTTTTCCGCAGGCTGAACACCTCATGCGGAAATATGGTGAAGCTGGTCACGCTGGCGCCTAACGTCGAGGAAGCAATGGAATTTATCGATGAAGTGCACGATGAAGTCTGTATATCCCTTGGACATACAGGAGCTGATTATGAGACAGCGTCAGAAGCAATGAAAAGGGGAGCGCATCATGTGACTCATCTTTATAATGCCATGATGCCCCTGGCTCACAGGGATCCGGGACTTATCGGAGCCGCGTCAGACGACCCGGAATGTATGGTGGAGCTGATCTGTGACGGTCTGCATATCCATCCCTGTGTTGTCCGTGCAACCTTCCGGATTTTCGGAAGCGAAAGAGTCATCCTGATCAGTGATTCCATGATGGCAACAGGTATGGCAAACGGAACCTACCAGCTTGGGGGACAGGAGGTTACTGTAAAGGACCGCAAAGCGACTTTGAGCGATGGAACCATTGCCGGATCCGCTACTAATCTTTACGATTGTATGCGCAAGGCGGTTTCTTTTGGAATCCCTCTTGCGCAGGCAGTATTCGCGGCAACAAGAAACCCGGCGAAGAGTATTGGCATTTATGACAGGGTGGGCTCTTTAAGCGCAGGCAAAGAGGCGGATATCCTTTTGACGACGAAGGAACTGGAGCTGAAGCAGGTAATATAGCAGGTTAGATATTCCATGATTTTACAGACGGCTGCCAATAGTGAACTTTTTTGGTTCACTTTTCCTGAATTTATTGGAATGCCATTGTATTTCCATGGTAAATGGTGTATGATTATCCTGACCGGAGTAATTTTGGTCAGGATATTTTCAGGTTTTACAAAGGGATTGTTTAATTAGATAGGTGGGGTACAAAATGGATAAAAAAGCTTATCGGGAGCGGATGCGCAGGAAGAAGCGCCAGATGATGATACGCCGTTACACAAGACTTGCGGCATATGCCGCGGCATTGGTTCTGGTGTGCGTATTCGTGGTCCGCGGAATTATCATTCCGATCGCCCATTGGGTCGGAGGGAAGGAGCCGGGGGAGACAGTACCGGTACAGGCGCAGACGGCGGAGGCAGACCCGGATGCGGCGATCCGCCAGCCCTTAAAGGGACAGGGCGATCTGTCGAAGGCATCCGAAATGACTGCCGGATGGCATGAGGATGAAAACGGACGCTGGTATCAGAATGCGGACGGTACATATTTCAGCAGCGGGTTACAGGATATTGACGGCGTTACATATTGTTTTGACGATAATGGATACATTCAGACAGGATGGGTGACTAAGGGAGTTAAGGATTTATATTTTAATGACGACGGCTCCTATAATCCGGAAATGAAACGTAAGATGATAGCGCTGACCTATGACGACGGGCCGGGAGAGTATACACAGACGCTTCTGGACTGCCTGGAAGAAAATAATGCCCATGCGACGTTTTTTATGGTGGGACCGAATGTACAGGCTTATCCGGATGCGCCCAAAAGAATGCTGGAGCTTGGATGTGAGCTTGGCAATCATACCTGGGATCATTACCAGCTAACTACATTAACTCTGGACGCGGCAGTGAAAGAGGTTACTGATACGGATGATGCCCTGATAGAGGCATGCGGACAGGCGTCCACTGTTGTCAGGGCTCCTTACGGAGATTATAACCAGAGCATTATTGATGCGGTGGGAAAGCCTTTCTTCATGTGGAGTCTGGATTCCCTGGACTGGCAGTATAAGGATGCGGATCTGGACTACAACGAGATCATGAATGGGGATCTGTCAGATGGCACGATTATCCTGATGCATGACATTCATGAACCATCCGTACAGGCATCTTTGCGTATCATACCGGAACTGGTAGCCCAGGGCTATAAGCTGGTAACGGTCAGTGAACTGGCGGCAGCCAAGGGAGTAACTTTGCAGAACGCATCCTATACAGATTTCTGGGACAGTACCCTTGCAAGCGGCAGCGTTGCGGGATATGAAGGCAATACCACAGAAGATACCTCCGGTGAGGACGGAACCTCAGAGGACGGAATCAGCGACGGCTCCGACAGTGAGAGCGATGATTACAGCGACGGAACGGATGATTACAGCGACGGAGAAGACAGCTACAGCGATGGCAGTGATGGCTCAGGCGAAGATTCTTACAGCGATGGAGAGGACGGCTATAGTGATAGCTCTGACAGTGAAAGCTATAGCGACGGAGGGTAATAGAAAAATACGGTTTGTTTTAAGACTAATGATATTTTAAGGATAGCTAACCGCATGTATGGCCATATAAAAATCCCTTCGGATAAACAAGGAATCAAACACCTTGAATCCGAAGGGATTCTTTTCTTATGTATAAAGCTTTTCGTGTGTATGAAACAAAAAACTGTTATTTAACCACTACCTTTTTTACCTCGGACCATGCGCTGAATTGTTTGCTCTTATCAGAGCCGTTGCCTCTGATATAGGCGTGCAGGCGGCAATAATAGGTACCCGGCTGTATATTCTTCATTGTGATTGTAGACGAAGTCTGATTCTTTTTTACATAAGAAGCGCCATAGCCACTGGGCCATTCTGACAATGTTACATTATAGCCAACTTTTGCATTGGGATCCTTAATAAAATTCAGCTTATTCGTTTTTACAGTGATCGTTTTTCCCTTCGCCTGAATGGACTTTATCGAAGGAGTATATGGGGATTCCGTACGGAATTCTCCGGCTTCCGACCAGCCCGTATAAACTTTTTTTCCATTTGCGTCTTTATGCCATGCGCGGCAGTATACACTCCCTCCATGTTGTTCCAACTTTGAGAATATCGTGCTGGGAGTTTTACAGTTTTTATGTACAGATCGAAACTTCTTTGTAGTAAGGCAATCATAACTGCCAAGAACAAAATCGTACCCTTGCGCCCCTTCAACAGCTTCTACACTGAATTTTGCATTACAGTTATTCAGCTTTTCTACCTGCATATATCGGGGGCCGGCAGTATTGATCCATGCATAATAAATGTTGGAAACATCGCTGTAGATCTTCTGACCGTTTTCTCCATATTTCCATGCAGTTACGATAAAGCGGTAGGTCCCATTTTGATTCACAGTAAAATCGGCATATGTATTTGAGGTTTCTTTTTTTACGGTAGAAGTAAGTGAACCATCATCATCAATTTCTTTAACAAGTTCATAGATATAACCGTCTGCCCCGGGGATCTTCTCATCCAGAGATATTCTTAACTTTTTACCATTTGATTCATCGGAAGATATTTCAGGCCGCTTCAATTCGTCCACATCGGAAAGTACAGACTGTTCATCTGCCAGAACCTCAAACGCAAATCCGTTTTGCTTTGCATAACGTTCAGCCGCTGTTCCCCTCTCTCCATAAATGATCGGGTCATCACAACCAGAAAGGGCGCCTTCTCCGATAAAAGTAACTCTCGACGGAATATGTACCTTTTTCAGCTTCGGGTAATTAGATAAAGCTTTTTTTTCAATGACGAGCGGGGTACGTCCGCCCTGGATATCAATTTTGGTCAGCCATGGCGCATCCGTCAGCGCATGCTCTGCAGTTGGTGCATCTGGCAGTATCTGCCCTTCAGAAGGAGAACTGAGGACGGTTACAGTAGAAGGTATTATTACAGAACGAGCCCGACTGTAAGTCAGTATTTCTCCATCATGGTAATTATAATCGTAAACATCACTGGAAAATCTTGTAACCGGTATCTTTTTTCCATCTATATAAACGTAATCTTTGATCAGGACATTACGAATCTTGTCATTTTCATAATTATAATCTTCACAGTCCAATGCATCTGGTATATACAATATAGCTTCATAAGAATTTTCTTTTTCACGGTATTTATACCAGATATAATTATCCTTAAAATCATATTTATGCCATGGAATATCATATGGATTCTCATATCCCAATTGATTCTCTATTGTATCGGCTTCTTCTGTAAATGTTTCCGTATCTGAAAAAATCTCATCATTTACAGATTCATCTGTAAACTCTTCAGAGATATCTGTAAATTCACTGGCTGATACTGATGCGCCGCTGCTTAGACAAAGACTTCCCACCAATAAAAAAATTGCAATCTTTTTCATTTTCCTTTCCTCTTCCATTAATCTTTTGGTGCTGTTTATGACGATAGCTTTTCTAAAATGTTACTATTGTTTTGTATAAAAGTCAATGGTTTAAAACGTAAAAGTTAAGAACATATTACATTTTGGCCGCTGTTTGCACTGTAGATGTGAATAGCAATGTGAAAACAGGTTATCATTCTACCTGCCTTTATATATATCTGCACATTATCCCAATACGTACGCAGACTTTAAAGGCATCTGCTAAAGTACAGGATAATTTTCTGGCTCTTTCGAGCAGAAACATTATCCGTACAGCAGACCCTTTCTGGTTCCTGCGTTGATAGTTGTATTGTTATGCAGTATATAAAGAAAGGCAGGTGGAAATGTAACCTATCTGTTATTGGTTACACCGCAGGTACGAACGGTAACACGAAAACAGCGTTGTGTACGTAGTAACGTGAATTTTAATTGACGGAAACATTGCGCGTTGGTATAATAAAATCAGCAGAAAGACAGGATATCCGCCAAAGCCTGGAATGGTGTTTTCGGCAGATTCCGGGAGGATATTCCAGTCAGAAACAGGAGGACAACGTATTGGGCAGATGGTTTGAAGAAGCAGTATTTTATCACATGTATCCTATCGGAATGACGGGAGCGCCGAGGAGAAATGAAGGGACAGAGGTCGTGCATCGTTTTGATAAGCTGATGGAATGGCTTCCGTATATCGCTTCGCTTGGCTGTACCGCTATTTATATAGGGCCTTTATTTGAATCCACTTCACACGGATATGACACCAGAGATTATAAGCTGGTGGACAGGAGGCTGGGCGACAACGATGATTTCAGGAACTTTGTGAAGAAAGCCCACGCGCTTGATATAAAAGTGGTGGTGGACGGAGTATTTAATCATACGGGAAGAGAATTTTTTGCATTTCAGGATATTCAGAAAAACCGGGAGCGGTCGCCGTACTGCTGCTGGTATAAGGGAATTAATTTCGGATGGAATTCCCCGTATAACGACGGCTTCGGATATGAGGCATGGAGAAACTGCTTTGAGCTTGCCAATCTGAACCTCTGGGAGCCTCAGGTAAGAAATTATCTTTTGGATGTTATCGGCTTTTGGATCGATGAATTCGACATTGACGGGATCCGGCTGGACTGTGCGGATTGTCTGGAATTTTCGTTTATGGAGGATATGCGGAGATTTACCAATGAGAAAAAGGCGGATTTCTGGCTGATGGGCGAGGTGATCCATGGGGATTACAGCCGTTATGTGAAGCCGCACATGCTGGACAGCGTAACGAACTATGAGCTGCACAAGGGGCTGTATTCAGGGCATAACGACCATAATTATTTTGAGATCGCGCATACGATCCGCAGAGAATTCGACCAGAACGGAGGCATTTACAGGGGAATGAAGCTGTATTCCTTTGTGGATAATCATGACGTTGACAGAATTGCATCCAAGCTTAAGGTACCGGGGCATATTTATCCGGTTCATACGCTGTTATTTACCCTTCCGGGAATTCCATCTATTTATTACGGCTCTGAGTGGGGGATTCAGGGACGTAAGGAAGGCGGAAACGACGATCCCCTTCGTCCGGAGATCGACCTGAAAGAAGCGTTAAAAGATGTGCCGGATCCGGAATTGCTTGCATGGATCCGTACGCTCGGGAAAATCCGTAAGGAGAATCCGGCGATCGCAGACGGTCGGTATCAGGAACTGCTCCTAACAAACAGACAATATGCTTTTGCAAGGATATCGGGAGAAGAGGGCGTTGTTGTTGCGGTAAATAATGATGAGAAGGATGCGCAGCTTCGTATCAGGGTGCCGGGCGCGGGTAAAGTATATAAAGACCTTATCAGCGGGGAAGAGGTGCAGGAGGACAATGGCGCGCTGTGCGTCAGCCTGAAACCGAACGAGAGTCTGATTTTATCTTTCGAATAATCAAACGAAAGATTTAGAAACATAGTAAATAAGTTTAGGGAGGTACTTATTAATGGGAGAGAAGTTACAATTCACGGATTTGGACCAGTATTTGTTTGGCCAGGGCACACACTATGATATTTATAAAAAGCTGGGCGCCCATCCGACCACTGTACGTCGTAAAAAAGGGGTCTATTTTGCCGTATGGGCGCCTAACGCCCAATCTGTTTCCGTGATCGGGGAGTTTAATAATTGGGATGAGACGGCAAATCCAATGGAAAAGGTCGGGCCTATCGGGGTTTTTGAGGTCTTTGTGCCCAAAGTTAAGGTAGGAGACCTGTATAAGTTTTATATTGTGGGGATGCATGGCGAGAAGCTGTATAAAGCAGACCCATATGGAAATTCCTCAGAAATGCGTCCGGGCACGGCTTCCAGAGTTGCTGATATCGGCAGCTATAAATGGAAGGATGGGGACTGGATGAAGCAGCGTCCGGAGTTTGATGAGAATAAAGATGCAATGGCAATTTATGAAGTGCATCCGGGTTCCTGGAAAAAGCATCCCCAGACGGAAGAGGATCCCACAGGCTTCTATAATTACCGTGAGTTTGCCCATGAGCTTGCAAAATATGTAAAGAAAATGGGCTATACCCATGTGGAACTGATGGGAATCGCGGAGCATCCCTTTGACGGTTCCTGGGGATATCAGGTAACAGGCTATTATGCGCCGACCTCCCGCTACGGAACTCCGGAAGATTTTAAATATATGGTGGATTATCTGCATCAGAAAAAGATCGGCGTTATCCTGGACTGGGTACCGGCACATTTCCCGAAAGACGCCCATGGCCTTGCGAATTTTGACGGAACCGCTGTTTATGAGCATGAGGATCCAAGACAGGGCGAGCATCCGGACTGGGGAACCAAGATTTATAATTACGGACGCCCGGAGGTTAAGAATTTCCTGATCGCCAATGCCCTTTTCTGGGTTGAGGAATGCCACGTAGACGGCCTGCGTGTGGATGCGGTTGCTTCCATGCTGTATCTGGATTACGGCAAGAGCGACGGACAGTGGGTGGCCAATAAATACGGCGAGAATAAGAACCTGGAGGCTATTGAGTTCTTCAAGCATTTGAATACGGTGCTGCTGGGCAGAAATCACGGAACCGTGATGATCGCTGAGGAATCTACCGCATGGCCGAAGGTAACCGGTAAGGCGGAAGACGACGGCCTTGGATTTTCACTGAAATGGAATATGGGATGGATGAACGACTTTTTGGAATATATGAAACTGGATCCGTATTTCAGAAAGTATAATCATAATAAAATGACCTTCTCCATGGCTTATGCATACAGCGAAAAATATGTGCTGGTGCTTTCCCATGATGAGGTTGTGCATTTGAAATGCTCCATGCTCAATAAGATGCCGGGCTTCCTGGACGATAAGTTCAAGAACCTGAAAGCGGCGTATACATTTATGTTTTGCCATCCGGGCAAGAAGCTTCTCTTCATGGGACAGGAGTTCGGACAGCTCCGGGAGTGGAGCGAGGAAAGAGAACTGGATTGGTATCTGCTGGGAGAAGAAAATCATCAGAAGCTGCAGAGTTTTGTGAGCGATCTTCTTCACATGTACAGGAAATATCCGGCGCTGTATGCGGTAGATAATACGCCTGACGGGTTTGAATGGATCAATGCGGATGACTGCGACAGAAGTATTTTCAGCTTTGTGAGAAAGTCGCCGACCAAGAGAAATAATATTCTGGTAGTCTGCAATTTCACTCCGGTAGAGCGCAGCGATTACCGTGTAGGCGTGCCGAAAAATAAACAGTATAAGCTGATCATGGATGAAAATGGTAAGCTGGCCAAGCCTGTGACCTTTAAGGCGGAGAAGCAGGAATGCGATAACAGGGAGTTTTCTTTCGCCTATTCTCTGCCTCCTTACGGAGTTGCTGTTTTTACTTATTAGAATGCCTTGCAATTTACGGAAAGTTGCGATATAATGTGAGCGCAGATGAGTATTCCTCGCCTCGGGTGCGCAGAGCGCCAAGCGGCGGATATGGGAATGCTTTACAATTAATAGGATAAATACAAATATTTTATGGGCCTGCGCAGCAGGCGAAAGGAGATAGACAATGAAAGTATCTAATATTAAAGATGTGGAGAAATTTTTTAAGGTTATCGATAGCTGTTCCGGTAAGGTAGAACTGGTAACAGGAGAAGGGGACAGACTGAACCTGAAGTCCAAGCTGTCTCAGTATGTTTCTCTGGCAAACATCTTTTCCGGCGGAGAAATTCCGGAGCTGGAGATCGTAGCTTATGAGAAAGAAGATATTGACAAGCTGATGCATTTTATGATCAATGGCTGATCGCAGGCATTTGCCATGGTAGAATTTATGGGGGCATGACAGATTTGTATGGTTATGATACGAGGGTCATGTCCCCGTTACTATACACACATAAGCACAAAAGGGAAAACCAGGGGGCGAAGCTGCTTCCTGGTCAAAGTTGGTTTAGAGTGTGTTTTAAACACACTTCGGAAAGGGGTACAGAAATGACAAAGATTGATATTATTTCCGGCTTTTTGGGAGCCGGCAAAACAACATTGATTAAAAAGCTTTTAAAAGAGGCGTTTCAGGATGAACAGGTAGTGCTGATCGAGAATGAATTTGGTGAGATCGGCATCGACGGCGGCTTTCTGAAGGAGGCTGGAATCGAAATCCGTGAAATGAATTCCGGATGCATCTGTTGTTCCCTGGTAGGAGATTTCGGGGCTTCCCTGAAGGAGGTAATCGAAAAATATCATCCGGACAGGATTCTCATCGAGCCGTCCGGCGTCGGCAAGCTTTCGGATGTGATCAAGGCAGTACAGGATGTTCAGGAGGAAACAGGCCTTGTGCTGAACAGCTACACTACTGTGGTTGACGCTAAAAAATGCAGGATGTATATGAGAAACTTCGGAGAATTCTTTAATAATCAGGTGGAATATGCCGGAGCGATCATTATGAGTCGTACCGATATTATAGATGAGAAAAAAGCAACGGAGGCCATGGAGCTTTTGAGAGGTATTAACGCAAAGGCTGCGATTATCACAACTCCTATTGCCAGTCTGGACGGAAAGAAGCTTCTGGAGGTTATGGAGAAACCGGTTTCTCTGGAACAGGAGATGATGGAAGAAGCAGTCTGCCCGGAATGCGGCCATATCCATGAGCATGGACATCACCACGACCATGACCATCATCATGATCACGAGCATGGAGGACACCACGACCATGAGGAACACTGTGGCCATGACCATGAAGAACACCATGACCACGATCATGAAGAGCACCATGATCATCATCATGACCATGAGGTACATTGTGACTACGATCATGAAGAACATTATGATCATCATCATGAGCATGAATAGCATTGTGACCAC
>JAUNGB010000058.1 GCA_030524715.1 Eubacteriales bacterium
ACCATACCGTCAGCATCGCCCATTTTTACCATCATAACACCATAGTATAAATACTGGTTCAGAAGGATATCCTTAGCCTGCTCCGGTGTCATGCCTTTTTTCTGTCTTAATTCCACTAACTTGTCAATATAACCCTGAGTTTTGTCAGAGGTTGCCGGATCTACGATCTCTGCGCCGGAGATGTCATAGCCGCCTTCGGCAGCGCTCTTTTTAACGGTTTCTTCGTTACCGATCAATATAACCTTCGCAATGCCTTCTTTTAAAATTTTCTCGGTTGCATCCAGAGTTCTCATATCCTCTGTTTCCGGTAATACGATAGTTTTTACACTTGCTCTTGCTCTGTCTTTGAGTACATCAATAAATCCCATGATTAAATGGCTCCTTTCATTCTCATAGATAACTTTATTATACCCCCTGACACCTTGTATTTCAAGCATTTCCGTGGTAGAATATGTCACAGAATCGTATTTTTTGAGGTGCAATTTCATGAAAACTGCCGGAATTATAGCGGAATATAATCCATTTCATCTCGGACACCAGTATCAGATAAACTACGCAAGGGAAATCGCAGGGGCAGATTATATTATTATTGCCATGAGCGGCGATTATGTACAGAGAGGCGCGCCTGCCCTGCTGCCCAAACATATCAGGGCAGAAATGGCGCTGGGCGGGGGAGCCGATCTGGTTCTTGAGCTTCCCGCCGCCGTTTCCACCGCCAGCGCGGAAGCATTTGCCCGGGGCGGTGTGGAACTGCTGGATTCTTTGAACGTTGTTGATTTTCTTTGCTTCGGAAGTGAATCCGGCGAAATTGAACCCATTCGCCAGATGGCGCAGATCCTCACAGAGGAACCAAAGGACTATCAGGAAAAGCTGCGTGATTTTTTAAAGCAGGGAATGTCTTTCCCTGAAGCAAGAAGCCGCGCTCTGCTTTCTGTACTTTCCCGGAAGACCAGGCCTGAAGCGGATTTGAACGAAGTAAACCGGAATGCGAATGTCCCCTTTACACCCGCTTCCCCCGATCTGTACTCCCAAAAGCAGCAGCCCGGGATACGTCAGGCAGAATTACAGCAATTAGAAACCTTCTTAGCTTCTCCCAATAATATTCTCGGCATTGAATATTGCAAGGCGCTCTTAAAGCTGCAATCGGAAATCCGTCCGGTCACCCTCCTGCGCGGTGGAAACGGTTACCACGAAACAGAACTTTCCTCCAATCAGACGCCCTCCGCCAGCGCTGTCCGAAAATATATTACAGAAATTACGGAGCAGGAACCGTCCTTCGACAGTTTAGAGGAAGAATTGCTTCCTTATCTTGGAAAAGCTTCCGCAGGGCTTCTCGCCTCATCCGTAAAAGCAGGCGGGTTTGTCACGGAAGGTCAGCTTAACCTTCTGCTTCACTACTGTCTCCTTACGGCCATCCGTGAAGACACTCTGACGGAATATCAGGATATGTCGGACGCCCTTGCAAGGCGGATCTCCAATACCATCAACCAGTACCAGGATTTCCGGCAGTATGCTTCCCTGCTGAAAACGCGGGAAATTACACAGACACGTATCCAGCGGGCATTGCTTCATGTTGTTCTGCGCATTAAGGCGGCGCCTGCCCCTGTGGGCTATGCGCGGGTACTTGGTTTTCGGAAAAACGCGGCGCCGCTTCTCTCCGCCATAAAGAAAAACGGAGCCGTGCCGCTTATCACGAAAGCTGCCGACGCCCCCGGTCTCTTAACAGGTACCGCTTTACAGGCATTTAACGAGACAGTCTTCGCTTCCAATATCTACGAAAGCCTTCTCAGCAGCAGGACTCACAATAATTTCCGCCATGAATATCAAAAGCCCGTCGTAATTCTGTGACGGGCTTTGTTCCTGCATTTTTATATTTTCTGCATTTCTATAGGTTCCGCATTTCTATACTTTTTGTATTTCTACACGTTCTGCATTTCTGCACGGTCAATATTTCTATATTTTATATTTTCTGCATTTCTGTATTTGACATACATATTCTGCATACTATACTCACTATACTTATTCTACTGATTTCTGGAAAGAAGGATCCTGTCGTTATCCAGCGCTTTTCCTGCCCCGGCGTTGAATTTTTCCAGAAGTCCGTCTACCGTCAGTCCATCCCGCTCGCTTCCGCTGATATCAAGAACGATATTGCCGGAATCCATCATAAGGACACGATTCCCAAGCTCCAGAGCGGAATGCATATTGTGGGTGATCATCAGACAGGTAAGGTTGTTTTCTTCTACAATTCTTTTTGTTAAATCCAGAACCTTTTCCGCCGTAGCCGGATCGAGGGCGGCGGTATGCTCATCCAGAAGCAGCAGCTTCGGAGTATTCATAGTTGCCATGAGAAGCGTCAGTGCCTGCCTCTGGCCGCCGGATAAAAGTCCCACAGGCTGCGACATACGGTTTTCCAGTCCGATATCCAGAAGCGCAAGCTGTTCACGGAAACGCTCCCTGTCCGCTCTGGATATGTGGGAAAGCCATCCTCCCGAACCTGCTGCAAGCGCCAGATTTTCTTCGATGCTCATGCCAGGAGCGCTGCCCCGCATGGGATCCTGATACAAACGCCCGATGCTTTTGGCGCGGATATGCTGCGGTTGGAAAGTAATATCTGTACCGTCCAGAACCACCGAACCGGAATCTGTCAGGAAATCCCCGCAGATTGCATTGAAAAGCGTAGATTTTCCGGCTCCGTTTGAACCGATGATCGTAGCAAAATCTCCTTTTTTCAGATGAAGGGACAAGTCCCTGATGGCTGTCTTTTCGTTGACAGTACCGGGATTAAAAGTCTTTGAAATATGATTCAACTGCAGCATAGATCAGATTCCTCCCTTCTTATGTGTCAGCCTGCGCTTGATCTGCGGCCACTGTTTCTTTAAATACGGGCCGGAAATAGCCAGGACAACAATGACAGAGGATACCAGCTTCAGCATAAACGCCGGCATATTAAACCGCAGCGCGATCGTATATACCAAACGGAAAATAAACGAACCGAGAACCATACCGATGGCTCTTATAAGGATTCCGCCTCTTCCCATGATCGTACCGCCAATCAGCAATGAAGCAAGGGCAATGGTAACCATTCCCTGTCCGATATTGATATCCACGGATTTCTGCGACTGTGCCAGCAGGCATCCGGAAAGCCCCGTAAAGGCGTTTGCCACACAAAGGCCGACCACTGTGGTAAATACCGGATTAATGGATGAGGATTTTACCATATCCGCATTATTTCCGGTGGCACGGATCGCGAGTCCAAGACGGGTCTTAAGGAAAAGAACCAAAAAGGCAATGACACACACAACGGCGATCAAACCCACGATCAACTCTGTCTGTCCTGCCACGGGAGTCCCGGAAAGCGCATCTTTTAACATAGTAAAAACAGTGGTTGTCCTGTTCATGTTAAGTAAAGACGAACCTCCCATAACAGCGATATTTACGGAATACAGCCCGGTATTTACAATAATACCTGCCAACAGACTGTCTACACCCAGCTTCGTCTGAAGAATTGCCGTCACAAAGCCGGAACAAACGCCTGCCAGCATGGCGGCAAAAATCGACAGAAACGGATGACCGCTGATAGCGACTGCCGCCCCCACTGCGGCGCCTAAAGTAAAGCAGCCGTCAGTGGAAAGGTCGCAGACATTCAGCATGGAATAGCTTAAAAACAAAGCCAATACGGTAAGGGAACAGATCAGCCCGAGCTTCAGGGCCGTTTGTCCCAGAGCAAGCGCAGTAGTTAGTGTCACGACGAATACCTCCGAGTAATCCTGTTAGTTTTCCAGTTCATCAAAGCTCTCTGCCGTAGTAATTTCATTTACCTGTGTGCACAGAGGCTCAAATGCTGTTTTGATAGTCTCAAAATCCAGTCCCAGCCCTTCGCAGGTTTCCGTATTTACAGTAGCCGTACCATTGTCAAAGGTCTTTACAGGAGTTGTCGCCGGGTCTGCGTCATTCATCAGGAGATCGGCGATCATATCTGCTGTTTCAACTCCAAGATTTGCATAATCCACACCGTATCCCACAAAAGCGCCGTTTAAGGCAAAGGAGTCTGCTCCGGTATAGTGGGGGATACCTGCGTCAATAAAAGTCTCATAAATAGAAAGCTCTGCAGTCATGATAGTATTATCAGTAGGAGTGAATACTGCATCCACACCGTCTGCAACAAGAGCTTCCGCTGCTAACTGCACCTCGTCCGTTGTAGTTCCGGTACGTTCTACATATTCAATATTGTTTTCTTCAAGGTATGCTTTTGCTTCTTCGATGGCGGTTGTGGAGGAATCCTGTCCGATATCGTACAGAAGGCCGATCTTGGATGCATCCGGGTTTGCTGCAAAAATCAGGTTCATGATAGACGCCGTATCCAGATAGTCAGAGGTTCCGGTCAGGTTTGCTCCCGGAGCTTCGTTGGATTCTACCAATCCGGAGCCTACAGGATCGGATACTGCGGAGAATACCACCGGGGTATCGGTTCCTTCTGTTGCAGCCTGCATACGCATAGCTACCGGAGTCGCCACACCGACCATCAGATCCACGCCGTCCGCCTGAAAATCAGAAATGATCTGATCCATTACGTTTGCATCAGCATTGCAGTTGTCATAGGAGACATCGAAGGTCACGCCCTGTTCCTCACCAATTTCCTCCAGACGTTCCTGAATATTATCTACGATCTGGTTCAGGGATGCGTCGTCCACATAATTGCAGATACCGATCTTAAAATCCTCTGCCATAACGGTGCTTGCCATCATAATAGATGCGATTACAGTTACAGATGCACATGCCAGAATTTTTTTCTTCATAGTTTTAATCTCCTTTTCTTTGCGGTTCTTCCGCGGCTTTTTTATTAAAAGGATAACTGATGACTTGATCTGTTACAATCCGCGCCCGGTAAATTTGAATACCGATAAGCATTCCCCCATGTAAAGCGGAATGCAAATGTCCGCTTTACACAAAAAATACCGCCCCAGACATTCATCTGAGACGGTAATAATTTCTTATTATCGCGGTACCACTCACTTTGGCGTATCGCCCACTTTCTAACGTACTATCATACGCTCCTGATTGATAACGGGTTCGGTTCCCGGTGTCTCCTACTATAACTGCTTCAAGCTATTTCAGATCCACCCTCAAAAGTCCATTCAGCACTCTGCTCCATACTGCAATCCCACCGCCTGCAGCTCTCTGCGATTTCGCAATGAACGCTTACTATTCTTTCTCATCGGTTTTATCCTTTATTGGTGTAAAGTGTAACACTCACAAAGGGGTTTGTCAACCTTTTTTTGACTTTAAATTATTTTGATACAAAACACTCCGTATATTAAGACTTCCATTCTGCACAACGACATGTTGTATCCCTTTCATTTTTTACACATACCTTCCCGCAATTCTAACCAACTCGTCCATATTATGAACAACGGATTCCGTATTAATAATATAGATTTCAAACTCGCCGTCACCAAAATCCATAATATGCCTCAGATTGATCGTGATATCTTTTTCCTTACCTATTTCCAATAACCAGTGTGCACAGTTATCACCGCAGTTCGATGCATTAAAAATCATTTCCGGTATATGATCAATCAGAATCAACGTCTTTACGCCGCCTGACAAACTGGTTGGCGAGATAATTCCCATTACCGGACTATCAATAGCGCCTGTTCCCAACACCTCTGAAGAGTCCACATCACGAATCATTTCAATCGTCCTTGGACTTATAATCCATTCTTTCTTGTATCTGTTTTTAAAATAAACAGACGTATTATATATTGCATCCGGCATGTCGCCAAAATAAACTCTTAACATCGACAAATAAAACTCCTTTCGTTCAGGATGCTATTTATTATAATCAATCTTATGGAAAGTATCAATGGAAAAGTTATATCTTTTTCCTCAGAATGAAATATTAAAAGTAGCTCTACCTTTCGATAGAGCTGCTTTTAATTTACATTTTACTTTACTGTTTCTTATACTTCTCAATACGGCAGATATGTTTCTTACTTTTTACGTCATAGTTAATGGCAACCAACAGAATATCTCCCCCGTAATCTTTCAATACCTGAGGATAATCCTTATTTTTAATTTGTCTGATTGCTCCTTCATCTGTCTTATTCCATTTCAGTTCTATCAAAAGAACCGGCATAGAAGATGCTCTTTTAGGAAAAAAGACAACATCTGCGTAACCTTTGCCTGATGCCAGTTCTTCAATTTTTATAAACTCATCTACACAACTGATATAGGCAAAACGAATGATACTTCTAAGAGCCTGTTCGTTATTATAAAAAATCGGTGCAGTCCCCATACTATGCGCTTCTTCAATCGCTGCCGCGACCGCCTCTTCATTCATATTCAGCGTCTGTTCCAGCAACTGATCGGAATTCAGGATCAACCTTGCAATTTCTTTACGCCTGCCTGACGTCACAGAGCGTACAAATTCCTGACGCACCTCTTCATTTGGAATAAATACCGTTTTTTCATCGGCGTCATATGCCAGATAGCCCAAATGGACAAGCAGTGTAAGAACATCATCCTTCCCTTTGATATTCGTCATATCATTCTGGAAGGTCGCTGTGTCAATTTTGCAGTGAGCACCTCCAAGCATCTGGACTATAGTTTCTTTTAGGCCGTCCTCATCCAGATCAATATAAATTTTCAGCGCTTCATAGGTTTCTGTCTGTGTCCAGTAATTTCCCAACCGGTTGCGGCTGAGTGCATCTATCACAGATTTAGGGCTGTAAATATGTGTATTATTCCCCAATATATAGCCGTCATACCATTTCCGGACTTCCTCAAAATCCATCTTTGAAGTTCTGCATAAACTCCGAACCTCTTCTTCCGTAAAACCTGCATATTCTTCTAAAGGCTCCGGCTGAAGCATCGTATACTCACAAAAATCAGTCAGGGCAGACTGTGTACCATATTTCTTAATTGGCAGAATTCCTGTCATGTAGGCTGCCTCAATCATTCTGTCTGTCAGGCTGCTTTTAAACAGCCCTCTCAACAATTGAATATATTCTTTCTGCAGATCGGTATCATTCTTTGCTTCACGGAACAGCGCATCCCACTCGTCGATAATGATTATAAACTTATTGCCGGTAGCTTCCGTTACATTAAAAAGCATTTCAAAAAGTAATTCATCCTTTTTTACATTCGGATAGACATCCTGTATTTCCCTGACAACCTTTGCATTGATGTCAGATACCACATTTTTAATATTGGATGCCCCCGCTATGAACAGCGTAATATCCAGATAAAGAACATCATACTTGTTTAGATATTCTTTAAAAGAATGATCCTCTGTAATCTTAAGTCCTGCAAATAATTCACCAGATTCACAACTCTTATCATAATACGCACAAAGCATCTTAGCAGCATATGACTTTCCGAAACGACGGGGTCTGCTGACGCATGTCAGCTTTTCCATTGTTCCAAGGGTATTGTTAATAAAAGCGATCATCCCTGTTTTATCAACATATCTTCCTCTTCTAATTGCTGTAAATCCGGCATTGCCGACATTAAGATATTTTCCCATAAAGATAATATGCTCCTTTCTGTACCGCACACACCAATTTACTGCCAATGCTTTTCCCTCAGTCTTTTTGAATGCAGCGAAATGGGATAAGAATATCCCCTTTACTCAGTTTTTAAAGCTGTGGATCGGGGCCGGAATGCGGCCGCCGCGTTCTACGAACGCTTCACAGGAAAACTGGTTTACCGGCATGATCGGGGCATAGCCCAGAAGGCCGCCGAATTCTACGGTTTCTCCCACGCCCTTTCCGATCACCGGGATGACGCGGACTGCGGTCGTTTTCTGGTTCACCATGCCGATTGCAGCCTCGTCCGCGATAATTCCGGCAATGGTGGATGCCTTGGTATCTCCGGGAATAGCGATCATATCGAGTCCTACGGAGCAGACACAGGTCATGGCTTCCAGTTTTTCTATGGTCAGCGCGCCGATATTTACGGAATCGATCATTCCCTGATCCTCACTGACAGGAATAAATGCGCCGCTTAAACCGCCGACTGCGGTACTTGCCATAACGCCGCCCTTTTTCACCTGATCGTTTAACAATGCAAGAGCCGCTGTAGTTCCGGGCGCGCCCACTCTTTCCAGTCCGATTTCTTCCAGAATCTCTGCCACACTGTCCCCGATGGCCGGAGTCGGCGCAAGAGACAAGTCAACAATACCAAAGGGCACACCTAACCTTTTGGAGGCTTCCTGGGCTACAAGCTGGCCTACACGGGTTACCTTAAAGGCTGTGCGCTTGATCATCTCGCACAGGGTTTCAAAGTCTTTGCCGCGTACCTTCTGAAGGGCTGTTTTTACAACGCCGGGGCCGCTGACGCCTACGTTGATGATGCAGTCCGCTTCTGTTACCCCGTGGAAAGCCCCCGCCATGAAGGGGTTGTCATCCGGCGCATTGCAAAATACCACAAGTTTGGCACAGCCAAGAGAATCCTGATCTTTGCTTGCCTTCGCCGTTTCAAGAACGATCTCACCCATAAGCTTCACAGCATCCATGTTAATGCCAGTCTTGGTGGAACCTACATTTACGGAACTGCACACGCGCTCTGTACGTGCCAGCGCCTGGGGAATGGAGCGGATCAAAAGCTCTTCTGCCGGAGTCATGCCCTTACACACCAGCGCGGAATAACCGCCGATAAAATTTACGCCTACTGTCTTGGCCGCACGGTCAAGCGTCTGCGCGATCGTAATAAAATCCTCAATACATCTGCAGGCAGCGCCGCCGACCAGTGCGATAGGCGTTACAGAAATACGTTTGTTCACAATAGGAATCCCATATTCCATGGAAATTTTCTCTCCTGTAGCTACCAGGTCTTTGGCACAGGTTGTGATCTTGTCGTATATCTTCTGATTGAGTTTGTCAAGATCGCTGTCGATGCAGTCCAGAAGGCTGATACCCATGGTAATGGTACGCACATCCAGATTTTCCTGCTCAATCATCTTATTAGTCTCGTTTACTTCAAAAATATTAATCATAAGTCAATCTCCCTGAAAATACTATACCAAATCTGCCTTTCATCGCATGAGCGCTCACCTCAAAATCTCCGATTTTTCGGTGTTCGTTGCACTCACATAGATTCTCTGAGAAATCCTTACATCCGCCAGCGGATGACGGCTTTCTCTTTCGAATCTGCGCTCATGCTTATATCATATACGGTGCATTTTGTTGAATATGTCTTCATGCTGACAGCGGATTACCACGCCGATTTCGTCCCCGATGACGCTGAGCTCTTTGGAAATGGTTCCGGTATCTTTATCAGAACCGCTGGTATCAGCTACCATCATCATGTTAAAATATCCCTGGACGATCGTCTGGGAGATATCCAGTATATTTACATTATTATTTGCCAAATATGTACATACCTTTGCGATAATTCCTACGGTGTCGTTTCCTACGACTGTGATGATTGTTTTCTTCATAGTTCTTTCCCTTCATTCTGTCCTTTCTATACAGTGATTTTTCTATACAGTAATTTTTCTATACAGTGATTAATTCTGAAATGCAGTCACGTTTGGCTACCTGGATTTTAAAATCCCGGGACTTGTATGGATTATCGCCAAGCGTTACCTCTGAGCAGACAGTTTCATAAGCCAGCTCTTCATAATTATTTTCTTTACTTAAATGTCCCAGAAAAATCGCTTTCAGGTTGTCATGCAAAAGCCTGCATAAAAGCCTTCCCGCGTTTTCATTGGACAAATGTCCCCTGTCTCCTAAAATCCTCTGCTTCAGATAATAGGGATATTTTCCCACCTGAAGCATCCGGATATCATGGTTGGCTTCCAGAAGAAGCGCATCCAGATTCTGCAAATTATCAATAATATATTCGTTAAATTTCCCAAGGTCTGTGGCGATTCCCACAGCCTGGTTTTTGCATTCCACGCGGTATCCTACCGGCTGAGCTGCGTCATGGGGTATGGTAAATGCATGGATATTCAGATCCTTAATGGAAAAAGGCTCGTCCTCCCGGATTTCCCGGAAAATCCCCTCCGGAAGCTTCCCTAAAGTACCGGAACGGAGCATAGCGTCCACAGTTCCTCCCGTGGCATAAACGGGAATCCGGTATTTACGCGCCATAACGCCCAGACATTTAATGTGGTCGGAATGTTCATGGGTGATCAGGATCCCGTCAATATCCCTTCCTGTCAAATCAATGGAATTCAGCCCTGCCTCGATCCGTTTGCCGCTGATTCCCACATCCACCAGTACATGCGTATTGTCTGAACCTACGTAAATGCAGTTTCCGCTGCTGCCGCTGGCAATACTACAAAATCTCATTTCGTCTTATCCCTTCTTCAATCTGCCGCCAGGTCTCTTCCAGATCGCCGTTGTTTTCTATTACATAATCCGCATGGGCGCGGAAAAATTCTTCAGATGCCTGGCTGCGGATGATCCCCTCCGCCTTCTCTCTCGTATATCCACGGCTTTCCATCAGCCGGGCGATCCGGATTTCCGTATCCGTGTGTATATACCAGATTTCATCGCAGATTTCTTCATAGTGGTCTTCCAGAAGAAGCGCCGCCTCCACGACAACCAGCTCTCTCCCGTCGTTTCTCTCTTCCTCCAGGCGGCGGCGGATAGCTTCCTTTACCGCCGGATGGATAATGGCATTAAGCTTTGCAAGCATTTCTTCCTGATAGAATACTACATCCGAAACCCTCTTCCGGTCAATGGTTTTATCACATTTTATGATTTGTTCCCCAAATAATGCAAGAACAGGAGCATAGCAGACGGCTCCCGGCTCCATCACCTGATGGCCCACCTGGTCTGCCTGGATCACACACGCATGAAAACGGGATTCCAGGTAGTCAAGTACCGTGCTCTTTCCGGCGCCGACCCCTCCTGTAATTCCGATCACTCTCATATTCTTTTTTTCTTTATTCTGTTCCATATTCTGCCTTCATCTTTTATCTTTCTTTGTCTGTTATTCTGCGTATCCTATTTTTTATCTGTTACCCTGAGCCTTGTTTTCCATCCTTATTTCGATACTTCTGCTGGCTTTTATTTTGCCTCGTACCAGTTTTCCCCTTCATGCATGTCTACTTCAAGCTCTACGGCAAGGCGGGCTGCGCCTTTCATTTCCTCTTCAAGAATGCGGGATACTGCGGCAAGCTCTTCTTTCTTTGTCTCGATCAGGAGCTCGTCATGAACCTGAAGCACCAGTCTGGATTTCAGGCCCTCCTGCGCCATCCGCCCATACACCCGGTTCATGGCGATTTTAATAATATCCGCGGCTGTTCCCTGAATGGGAGAATTCATTGCCACGCGCTCCCCGAAAGATCTCTGCATAAAATTGTTGGATTTCAGTTCCGGAATCGGACGGCGGCGGCCAAACATTGTGGAAACATAACCCTTTTCTTTTCCTTCCGCTACCATACTGTCCAGAAATCCCTTGATCTTCGGGTAGGTTTCAAAATATTTCTCAATATACTCCGCGGCCTCCTTCCTGGTAATGCTCAGGTCCTGGCTCAGCCCGAAAGAACTGATGCCGTACACGATACCAAAGTTTACTGCCTTTGCATTTCTTCTCTGTAAAGAAGTCACCTCGTCAAAGGGGACATGAAATACCTGGGAGGCTGTCAGCCTGTGGATATCCTGCGCCTCTTTGTATGCCTGGATCAGCTTTTCATCCCCGGACATATGGGCCAGGACGCGAAGTTCGATCTGAGAATAGTCCGCATCCACAAACACAAAGCCCTCTTCCGGAACAAATACCTTACGGATCAGTCTGCCCAATTCCATACGTACGGGAATGTTCTGCAGATTCGGCTCCGTACTGCTGATCCTTCCGGTTGCGGTAATCGTCTGGTTAAAGGTGGAATGGATCCTGCCATCCTCCTCGATCACATTTCCAAGGCCGTCCGCGTAAGTGGATTTCAGTTTGGTAAGCTGACGGTATTCCAGAATATCCTTTACGATAAGATGATCCGGCGCCAGCTTTTCCAGAATATCAGCGGCAGTGGAATACCCAGTCTTAGTCTTTTTGCCTCCGGGAATCCCCAGCTTTTCAAACAGGATCACCCCTAACTGCTTGGGAGAATTAATGTTAAATTCCTCTCCTGCCTGATCATAGATCAGCTTTTCCAGCTCCTGAATCCTGACCATCAGCTTTTCGCCGTAGCTTTTCAGTTCTTCTCCTTTGACACGAATTCCCCATTTTTCCATGGAATCCAGAGTGAATACAAGAGGAAGCTCGATTTCCTCATACACCTTCCACATACCGGTTTCCTTCAGCGCCTCTGTGATCGGCTCCCGGCTGTTCAGCGCGGTAAACGCAGTATAGCAGGCATAGGTCTCCAGCCCCTCCATGCCGTCCTCCCACGCCTTATGGAAGGCGGCTTTTCCCAGAAGGTCCTCCCGGGTGGGTATCAGCAGGCCGCCCAGATATTCCCTGGCAATGTCGTCAAAGGTATAGGAAGACTTCAGCGGATTTAACAGATAAGCGCCTACACCCACGTCAAACACCCGGGAGTTCCGGTCAATTTTTACATGCTTAAGAAGTTCTTTTATATCCATTGCGCAAAGGACAGTCTTCTCTGAAAGGCTTTCCAGCTTGCCGCAGAGGTATTCTCCTGTCAAAAATCCTCCGGCGGAAACATAATATACTTCTTTTTCAGCCAGAGCCAGTCCCAGTCCGTACACACCGGCTTTATCCGCAATCAGGGCAACGCCTGCCGCCGGACAGGAAGCAGCCTTTTCAAACAGCGCTTCCACGCCGGACAGATCCGTACAGGTAAAAAAATCCTGCTCTAAAGTGTTTTCCGCCACGGAATTTTTATCGAATCTGCCGAGCAGGTTTTTAAATTCCAGTCTCTTGCAAAGCTCATAGGCCTCTTTCGTATACAGGTTGTTCATTTTTGCCTGTTCGTAGGAAAATTCAAGAGGACTGTCCGTATTGATGGTTGCCAGAGCCTTACTTAAGGAAGCCATATCATAGTGCGCCCGGAGGGATTCTCTTGCCTTATTGGGCTTGACCTCTTCCAGATGGGCATAGGCATTCTCGATAGAACCAAATTCCACCACCATCTTCGTGGCAGTCTTTTCACCTACTCCCGGAATTCCCGGAATATTGTCGGAACTGTCTCCCATCAGGGCCTTCAGTTCAATGATCTGAGGCGGCGTCACCTGGTATTTCTCCAAAACCTGTTGGGCATGATAATCCTCAATCGTGGTCTTTCCTCTGGAGGTTTTGGGAAGACGTATCATTACCTTCTCCGTGGCAAGCTGGAGCAGATCCCTGTCGCCGGACAGAATGGTAACGTCCATTCCTAATGCTTCGCTCTTCCGTGCCAGCGTTCCCAGAAGGTCGTCCGCCTCATACCCTTCCATGGTAACGATCTTTACGCCCATGGCAGTGAGCATTTCTTTAATGAGGGGAACCTGTTCCCTCAGTTCTTCCGGCATAGCCTTGCGGGTTCCTTTATATGCTTCATACATTTTATGCCGGAAGGTAGGGGCATGTACGTCAAATGCCACGGTGAGATAATCCGGTTTCTCTTCCTCCAGGATGCGGAAAAGGATGTTCAGGAACCCATAAACCGCTCCTGTGTGCTGCCCTTCGGAATTTGTCAGATCCGGCAAACCGTAAAATGCACGGTTCAAAATACTGTGTCCGTCAATCAATAATATTTTTTCGCTCATATCTTTCCTCGATGTCTTTTATTTTCCCTTAATTCTTTCTATCAATATCTTTTATTTTCAGAGAAGCTGGAACACTTCCATTACTACAAAAATCAGAAATGCCGCCAAAAATCCAAGCACCAGACAGCCCAAAACCGCCAGAATACATCGGCACACCTTTTTCCTGATCACATCTCTTCTTGATCTTTTCAGGTCCTGTTCCAGAAGACGGCGGAAATCCATTACTGTTTCCTCGTCCTCATCATCAAGCTGCTGCATGGCCTGCTGCACAATAAAATACGTTTCCAGTTCATCGTAACAGGAAGAGCAGTTTTCTATATGCTGCAAAAATTCTTCCTGTTCCTTCAACGTCAGCGTGCGGTTGATATAGCGGGTTACCATCCCTTCTGCCTTACTGCATTCCATGTTTTATCGCCTGTCCCTTTCCAAAAACAATTGTTGCTGTCACTCCGTTCACAAATAAATCATTCGGATGTCTTTTTTGATTATAACGGAATGGACGCAAAAAGACAAGTTATGTTATAATAATAATGTTTTATCATATGGAAAGGAGAACAGATGTTTATGAAATCTTATACGTATACACATAAAACCCAGTACTATGAAACCGACCAGATGGGAGTTGTCCACCACTCCAACTATATCCGGTGGTTTGAAGAGGCCCGCGTATTTTTTCTGGAAGAGATCGGTTATCCCTACAACCGTCTGGAAAAGGAACTGAAGCTGATAAGTCCGGTGATGGAGGTTGGCTGTCAGTATCGCGGCATGGTACATTTCGGCGATACGGTAGATATTACCCTTAAGGTAAAATCCAGCAACGGGATCCGCCTGAAATTTGTCTATGAAATCCACGACCATGAAACCGGGGAGCTTAGGACCACAGGATTCTCAACGCACTGCTTTTTGGATGAAACCGGGGCTTTTGTTTTCCTGAAAAAAACATATCCGGAATTATATACGATCCTTAAGGAATGCACTCAGGAGTAATATACTCCTGCGCATACTCCCGGTGACAATATCCGCACATAAGGGAGGCGCAGAAGAGAAAAAGAGGGATACACGGCTGCTCTGCCTGAATCCCTCTTTCTCTTCTGTAAATACGCTTCATGAAAACGTCGTTCTGCGAATCCTGAACACAGATAAGCATGTCCCGCGCAAAACAGACATTCGCATTCCGCATTGCCGCGTGCTCATGAACACAGGCCGCTAAGCGATGAGTATGGAAATACTTACATCCATTCTGCTTATCTATACCTCATCTTCTGCCTGCGCAGTCTCTACCGCCGGAAGGGGTTCTTCCAGAATCTTCATAAATTCTTCCCCGGTAATCGTTTCATGTTCATAAAGATACTTAGCCAGCTCATGCAGCTTGCCAATATTATCTTTAAGGATCTGCAAAGCCTTTTCGTGCTGTCTGCGAACCAGCTCAACTACCTTTTTGTCCAGAAGCGTCTGTGTTTCAAAGGAGCAGGCAAGACTGGAATCTCCTCCCAGATACTGGTTGCTGATGTTCTCCATGGCTACCATATCAAATTCATCGCTCATACCATATCTGGAGATCATGGCCCTCGCAAGCTTGGTGGCCTGTTCAATATCATTGGAAGCGCCTGTGGTAATGGAATGGAAAATCAATTCCTCAGCCGCACGTCCTCCGGTAAAAGTTGCGATCTTGTTCTCCAGTTCTTCCTTGGACATCAGGAAATGCTCTTTTTCATCCACCTGCATGGTGTATCCCAGGGCGCCTGAGGTACGCGGAATAATAGTAATCTTATGGACAGGCGCGGAATCTGTCTGCTTGGCAGCCACCAGTGCATGGCCGATTTCATGATAAGATACGATCAGCTTTTCCTTATTGGAAAGCACACGGTTCTTCTTCTGATAGCCCGCAATGACAACCTCGATACTCTCTTCAAAATCCGCCTGTGTGGCAAATTTACGCCCGTCACGTACCGCACGCAGGGCAGCCTCGTTGACAATATTCGCAAGCTCCGCTCCGGATGCGCCTGACGCCGCTTTGGCGATCTCATCAAAACGAACCGAATCGGAAATCTTGATTTTTTTGGCATGGACTCTGAGGATTTCCTCACGTCCCTGCAGATCCGGAAGCTCTACCGGAATCCTTCTGTCAAAACGTCCCGGTCGAAGAAGCGCGGGATCCAGGGAATCCGGACGGTTGGTAGCCGCAAGGATCACAACGCCCTTAGAGCCGTCGAAACCATCCATCTCTGTCAGAAGCTGGTTCAGTGTCTGCTCGCGCTCGTCATTTCCTCCGGTAAAACCGGCGCCGTCACGCTTCTTACCGATCGTATCGATCTCATCAATAAAGACGATACAGGGAGCTTTTTCATTTGCCTGCTTAAACAGGTCACGGACCTTTGCGGCGCCCATGCCGACGAACATTTCCACAAACTCTGAACCGGAGATGGAGAAGAACGGTACTTCCGCTTCTCCCGCCACAGCCTTGGCAAGCAGGGTCTTACCTGTTCCGGGAGGACCCACGAGCAAAGCTCCCTTAGGCATGGACGCACCGATTTCCGCATACTTATGCGGGTTATGAAGATAATCCACGATCTCTGTCAGAAGCTCCTTTGCCTCATCCTCGCCGGCAACATCTGAAAACTTGATTCCTGTAGAGGACTTTACATAGACCTTGGCATTGCTCTTGCCAAAGGACATCATACCTCCCGGACCGCCGTTTCCCATAGAAGACATCATCTTCTTGCTGAGCCAGCGCCCAAGGAATACAAAAATCAAAATTGGTACCAGATAGCTGAAAAGCAGGCTCAGAAAGATCGACTGAGTATCCGGCTCCGGACTTTCCATCCGGACTCCCGCCTCTTCCAGACGCTCTACCAGATTGGGATCATCCATCCTTACAGTCTTACACATGGTATCCACACCGTCAACACGGGCAATATAATAGATATAATCATCATCTACCGTCGCCTCTGTCACCGTGCCTCTTTTTACACAGCTCAGAAAAGTACTGTAGTCGGTTTTTTTAACGCTTCTCTCCTGAAGAGACGGTACAACCAGGAGATTCAGCAGGATGATAATCACACCCACTATGATGTAATAGACGTACAGCGGCCTTTTCTCAGGCTTCTTATCACCTAAATTCATATAATAGTTCCTCCGATATCTATAAAGTATAATCAGTTATTCACTGGATTTGCAAGTACGATATCACTTTTATGCATTTTTTTCAATGCATTCCTCATAAAATTCATAAACTTTTTATAAAGTTTCTCCAAATTCTTCTGATTGTAGCCACATAACTTTTACAAAAAAAGCATCAAGCTAAATCAATAAACTTATCGACTTAGTTTAATGCTTTTAATACTGCCGGCAGCGGGACTTGAACCCGCACGTGGTTGCCCACAACAGATTTTGAGTCTGCCTCGTCTGCCATTCCGACACGCCGGCGTCTGAACCGTTAATTATAATAACATAAAATATTGTTCCTGGCAAGTAAATTTCGCAATTTTTTTTATTTTTCGATTTAATCGTTACTGTTTATACCTGTGGTTACGATTTATAGGTTATCATTCCACCTGCCTTTCTTTATATATTGCATAGCAATACAATGATCAGCAGGAATGTACAACGCAGCAGCTTGTTGTCCTTATGGACACCGCCTATCCTGTTGGCAGACAGGATAGGCATTTTTATTTCTTCTTGTGCTTTCTGTCAAGAAAGGCAAGAAACATAATCTGTCGCATTCCTCATAAACAGCTTTTACTTTTTCTCGTCGGCTAATAATTCCTCAAAAATCGGGAAACAGTCAAAAGTCGCAAAATAATCCCGCGGTGTTTCTGCCCGGCGGATCATTTCAAAGCTTCCGTCCTCATGAAGAAGGATTTCAGCGGATTTCAGCTTGCCGTTGTAATTATAGCCCATTGCAAAGCCGTGCGCTCCGGTGTCGTGGATAACAAGAAGATCGCCCATGTCTACCTTTGGCAGATAACGGTCAATGGCAAATTTGTCATTATTCTCGCACAGGGAACCGGTAACATCGTACATATGGTCGCAGGGCTCGTTTTCTTTGCCCATGACCGTAATATGGTGATAAGCGCCGTACATAGCCGGACGCATCAGGTTTACGGCGCAGGCGTCCACACCAATGTATTCCTTATGGGTATGCTTCTCATGGATCGCCTTTGTAACAAGGCAGCCGTACGGCCCCATCATAAAGCGGCCAAGCTCCGTATAGATGGCAACATCACCCATACCCGCCGGAACCAGAACTTCCTCATAAACCTTGCGCACTCCCTCGCCGATCGCCTTAATATCGTTCGGCGTCTGATCCGGACTATACGGAATTCCGATTCCGCCGGAAAGATTGATAAATTTAATATGCGCGCCTGTCTCCTGCTGTAATCTGACAGCGATCTCAAACATCACCTTTGCAAGCATGGGATAATACTCGTTGGTAACCGTGTTGCTTGCCAGAAATGCATGAATGCCAAACTCTTCCGCACCCTTTTCCTTCAGGATACGGAATGCATCGAAAATCTGCTCTGTTGTCATACCATACTTGGCGTCTCCGGGATTGTCCATAATATCATTACTGATCTTAAACAATCCTCCCGGATTGTAACGGCAGCTAATGGTCTTCGGGATTTTACCCACTGCGCGTTCTACACTCTCAATGTGGGTAATATCATCCAGATTGATGATTCCTCCGATTTCATAGGCATACTTAAATTCCTCTTCCGGAGTATCATTGGAGGAAAACATGATATCTCCCTCCTTACAGCCGATTGCCTTGGAAAGCATCAGTTCTGTCATGGAAGAACAATCACAGCCGCAGCCATACTCCTGCAGGATCTTGATCAGGTACGGATTTGGTGTTGCCTTAACCGCGAAAAACTCTTTAAAGCCCTTATTCCATGCAAAAGCATCCTTCAAAGCCTGGGCGTTCTCGCGAATTCCCTTTTCATCATAGAGATGGAAGGGAGTCGGGTATTTTGCAGTGATTTCCTGTAATTTCTCCAGGGTTACAAATGGTTTTTTCTTCATAATCGTTTCTCCTCGTATATATCCGGTTATTTTGCCTCGATAATATGGAGCATATTGGTAACTGCGCCCTCTCCGGTTCTCATATTGGTTGCCGGATCGCCTGCAGTAAAGACTACCAGATCTCCTTTTTTTACCATGCGTTTTCTGCGTACAACACTCATAGCCTGAGTAATAATACCTTCTGTAGATTCCTTCTCGTATCCCTTCATAGGATAAACGCCCCAAGCAAGCTGCAGCCTGTGCTGGACTCTTTCGTTGGGGGTGACGGCCAGGATCGGAACCTCCGGACGGAAATTAGATATCAGCCACGCAGTCTTCCCTCCCATAGTGGGAGTGACGATCGCCTTTGCGTTCAGGTCACGGGCCGCACGCACAGCCGCCATACCTACCGCGCTGGAAACAGGCCCCTGACGGTTCATTTTACGGTTCTTAACATGGCTCTTATAATTCAGATGCGGCTCTGTCATCTCTGAGATCTCCACCATCATTTTCAATGCTGCCAGAGGATATTTGCCCGCGGCAGTCTCACCGGAAAGCATGATCGCATCTGTTCCGTCGTAGATCGCATTGGCAACGTCCGCAACCTCGGCTCTTGTAGGACGGGGATTACGGATCATGGAATCCAGCATCTGGGTAGCGGTGATGACCGGAACATAGTTTTCATTACATTTCTCGATGATCATTTTCTGGATATGGGGAACCTGGCTTGCCGGAATCTCTACGCCCAGATCTCCCCGGGCAACCATGATTCCGTCAGATGCCTGAATGATCTCGTCGATGTTTTCCACGCCTTCCGCATTTTCAATCTTTGCGATAATGCCGATATCCTTACCTCCGTTTTCGTCCAGGAGACGTCGGATTTCTTTGATCACCTTAGCGTCTCTTACAAAAGATGCGGCAATATAATCAAATTCCTGCTCGATGCCGAACAGGATATCTTTTCTGTCCTGCTCTGTGATCCCCGGCAGCTTCAGCTTCACATAAGGAACATTGACGCCCTTTCGCTCCCCGAGTTCTCCGCCGTTTAATACGCGGCAGATAATATCCCCATGCTTGATATCCTCAATCTCCAGTTCGATAAGGCCGTCGTCAATCAGGATTCTTCCGCCCTTCTTTACATCCTTATACAGGGTGTCATAGGTAATCGCCACCTTGTTTTCATCTCCCACATAATCTCCTGTGGTGAGAACGAACCTGCTTCCTGTCTGCAAGGTTACTTTTTTGCCGTCCTTTAAAAGCTTTGTCCTGATTTCCGGCCCTTTGGTATCAAGAAGCAGCGCTACAGGAATATTTAATTCCTCCCGCAGATTCTTTACCATGTCGATCCGTTCACGGTGTTCTTCATGAGTTCCATGGGAAAAATTCAGCCTCGCAATGTCCATTCCTGATTTCATCAGAGATTTTAAGACTGTCTTCTTGCTTGTCGCCGGCCCCAGTGTGCAGATAATTTTGGTTCTCTTCATTGTTGTGTCCCCCTACTTTACGTGTTGGTGTGTAAATAAATGATCCTGGCAATACTCGTAGTTGCCGTTGCACTTGGAGCAAAAACGGAATTCCAGGTTCGGATCATCCTTCTCCGTACGGCCGCATATGGCGCATTTATGCTTGGAAACGCCTCCGGTGGCGGGATTGACCCTGCTCTGCGCGACAGCCTTTTTGAACTGCTGTTTTCTTCGGATCTCTTTGGGGTGATATCGGTAGAGATCCTTCGTACTGAAGTAAAAAAACAACAGATTCAGAAGCGATGCAACAAACGGAATGGTCATAAACCACATACCGTCCCGGATATAGGTAACCATATCATAGAGCATCATTGCACCATATACATAAGCTATCCAGCGCACTTTTATAGGGATCACAAAAAACAGCAATACCTGCATATCCGGGTAGGTCATAGCATAAGCAAGGAAAATAGACATACTGATATAATAGGTAGTAAAAATCCCCCCGCTAAGAACATACACCACATCACCGGACTGCACATAGCCTCCTGTAGCAAAATGCAGAAGAAACGCCGCCACAAGGGTGAGCAAAAGCCCCCCAAAAATAAACAAGGTATACCGGAAGCTTCCCCAGGTACGTTCCAGCGACGTCCCGATCGGGTAATAAAAAAACAGGATTGTTATAATAAACAAAATAGGACTGCTGAAGTCCGGCGGATAGATCACCCAGGTTACCAGTCTCCATATCTGCCCCTGCAGGATCTTGGCAGGATCCAGACTCATCATGGATAAAACAGACGGGTTGATCAGCATCAGGACATAGCCCGCCACATAACAGGCAATGATGTACACTGTCAGATTCGGAATCCCGTACCTGCCGAATTTTCTTTCTAATTTGTTATACAGTTTCATAAATAAGCCTTTCATCTCCTTTTCAGCTACACTTCCGGCCACCTACCGGACCGGGATCAAAAGAATCTCTTTTTGGACAGAACCAAAGCCGCAATAATACTGATGGCCACGGAAAAAAGGATAATGATCAAAAATCCCCAGACACTTCCTGTAAAGGGCATTCCTGCCAGATTCAGGTTCATACCGTATGCGCTGAATACAATTGTGGGAATACTCATCACAATGGTAATAACAGAAAGCACCTTCATCACATCATTCAGATTATTGGAGATAACCGAGGCAAAGGCGTCCATCATGCTGCGCAGGATACCGCTGTAAATATTCGCCATCTCAATCGCCTGAGTATTCTCTATGATAACATCCTCCAAAAGTTCCGTATCCTCCGGATATTTCTTGATGCTGTCAACCTTTATCAGTTTTTCCAGTACCGCCTCGTTGGAACGCAATGATGTGGTAAAGTACACCAAAGATTTCTCCAGCTCCAGAAGCTCGATCAGCTCCTGATTACGGGGAGAAAGGTGCAGCTTTTCTTCTACCTGTTCGCTCTTCTTATCTATAATACGCAGGTATCTCAGATACATACTGGCATTCCTGTACAAGATCTGCAGGATAAAGCGCGTTTTCATATAAGTAAAAAAGTTGCGTACTCTTCCTTCCATAAATCTGGTAAGCACCTGTGTATCCTCAAGACAAATCGTAAAAATCATTTTATCTGTCACAATGATACCCAAAGGGATAGTACCGTACCAGTCCTTGTCATTACGTTCCTCGATCATAGGTACGTCTACAAGAACCAGAGTATAGGTATCCTCTACTTCAATACGTGAGCGTTCTTCCTCATCCAAAGGGGCTCGCAAATCGTCTACCTCTATCTGAAATTGTTCTGAAATCTCAAAGATTTCGGTTGCCGTGGGATTCGTCAGTGCAATCCAGCAGCCCTCCTGTGGTTCTTCAATCTGGTGGATCGCTCCATCAATCGTTTTAAAAATCCTTACCACGATTTACACTTCCCTTCTGTTCTCTATCGTTCATTGCCCCCAAACACAAAAACACTGTTTCCATTATAAAGAGTGCGAGGATTTTTGTCAATTCCATATAGTTTCGGTTTACAAACTTTTAACCAATGAGTATAATAAAACCACGGATTTTGACAATTATGCGTTATTAGCCACAAGCCCGGGAAACCAGTGCAAGGCTTGGGAGCGAACAGTAACTGTTTTGACCTGCTGTCGTATTTACAGCCACGGTCAGCAGCTTTCCGTAATGCATTCAAGAATACCCGGGAAACCGGAGGTTAGAAAGGATAGATAAAAATATGAGTGGTTCTACATTTGGCGAAAGATTTCGTGTAAGCACATGGGGAGAATCCCATGGAAAAGGTCTGGGCGTCGTGATCGACGGATGCCCTGCAGGGCTTGCCCTCTGCGAAGAGGACATCCAGAAATTTCTGGACAGAAGAAAGCCCGGACAAAGCCGATACACCACCGCCCGCAAAGAAGGCGATCTGGTGGAAATCCTTTCAGGAGTGTTTGAGGGAAAAACTACAGGAACTCCTATTTCTCTGATGGTTCGGAATACGGACCAGCGCTCCAGGGATTATGGAAATATCGCTTATTCCTACAGGCCGGGCCATGCGGATTATACCTTTGACCAGAAGTATGGCTTCCGCGATTACAGAGGCGGCGGACGTTCTTCCGGCAGGGAAACTGTGGGACGTGTAGCTGCGGGAGCTGTGGCAGTCAAGATTCTCGGCGAGCTTGGAATCTCCTTCTGCACCTATACCAAGGCCATCGGCCCTGTAGAGATTCAGGAATTTGTAAAAGACGAGATTCTCTGCAACGCCTTTTATATGCCGGATGCACAGGCGGCCAAAAAAGCAGGGGAATACTTGGAAGAATGCATGAAAAAGCAGGACAGCGCAGGCGGCGTCATTGAATGCCGGGTTACCGGAGTACCGGCAGGACTGGGCGAACCGGTGTTCGAAAAGCTGGATGCAGTGCTTGCACATGCGGTCATGTCCGTAGGAGCTATAAAAGCCGTAGAAATCGGGGACGGTGTGGCCGTATCCCGCCTGAACGGCTCTGTTGATAACGATGGATTCGTATGCAAGGACGGCGTTGTTTCCAAGACCTCCAATCACGCAGGCGGAATTATGGGCGGCATGAGCGACGGAAGCGAGATTCTCGTCCGTGCTTCTGTAAAACCGACCCCTTCCATCAGCCAGCCCCAGCAGACGATTACCAACACAGGAGAAAACCTGTCCCTGGAAATCCACGGACGCCATGACCCTGTCATTGTTCCAAGGGCTGTGGTTGTGATCGAATCCATGTGTGCCCTCGCCATCGTAGACGCCCTTTTTGTAAATATGAGCGCACGGATGGACGGCATTCTGAAATTCTATGGAAAAGCCTCTGAAAACTAATATAATGCGGACATTTACATTCCGCCTTACTGCATACTTTAAAAAGAAGCCTTACGGAACCTTTCAGCTCCGCAGGCTTCTTTTTTTCAGATCCCGGGAAAAGCAGTCCATATGCTCTTCCCGTTTACTCTTCTGTTTCCTTTTCAGCCTATTCTGCCGTCTCTTTCTTTGGCTCATCCTCTTCGGAAGTTTCAGCGTTCGGATCCTGCGGCACCGGCCAGATATGAATGCTGTTAGGGGTTTCTACCTTACACGGCCTGCCTTTCATGATCAGAAGATTTTTCTCATAGTCAACCTTAAAGGTTGTAATGGTATTGCTTGCATGGTTGGCAACCGCAATGTGCTGGTTATCCGGGAAGATCACAAGATCCTTAGGATAATCTCCGCTGATAGGAAGGGTGAATTTCTTTTCCAGAAGTCCTTCCTTATCCACCTCATACATGGAAACGGTATTTTCTCCCGCTGTAGTGCAGAACAAATGCTTGCCGTCCGGAGCAAGCGCAAGACCGGAGGCGGCATTATGGATGGCATCCTTGTCGTTTTCTTTGGTAAGGGTAGTGACCGTCTGAAGGAGTTCAAACTCCGGGGTATGGCCGCTGCCGTCGTAACTGTATACTTTAATCTGGTTGCTCAGTTCAAATAAGATATACGCAAAACGTCCGTCCGCGCTGAAGCGGATAATACGCGGACCGCTCTCCCGGGGGCATCTTAAAATGTCTACCAGTTCCAGTTTATGGCGTCTCTTATTAATTCGGTAAATCTTTACCTGGTCGATACCATTGTCAACCGCACACAGATATTTATTGTCCGGAGTAGGGCGCACACAGTTTACATGAGGACGGAAATTACGCTCCGCCACGCTTCCCAGCCCTTTATGGAATACGCCGTCCATCACTCTTCCTAACCGTCCGTCCCTGTGTGTATGCACAACAGTTACCTTACCGTCATGGTAGCCTGCTACATATAAATACTTGCCGTCTACGTCCGTGGCAAGGAAACAGCCTCTCATACCGTCAATATCCACACTGTTGATACGCTTCAGATCGCCGTTTTTATCACGCTCAAATACGGCAACACCTTCATCCTCGATAGAATAAAGGAACCTGCCGTTCTTGGATATCGCGGTGTGGGATGCGTTGCGCACCTCCACCTCATTGCGTTCCGTAAGAGTTCCCTCTTCCACATCCACATCATAAACATGGATTCCTTTACTGTTCCCATGTGTGTAGGTTCCAACATAGGCTACGTATTTCATTTTCCCCATAAGTCCTGCCTCCTAATGTCCTCTCTGTCTGTTTGGCGCATCCCGGCCGTGCCGCTGCGCAATTACACATATTCGTTGATATTATAGCACAAACATCCTGTAAGGACAAGTTACCATTACTTATCTTTTTCCTTTCCTTTTTCCTTTATTCCTGTCTTATAAATTGTCAAAGTAAATGCAGCCCTTATTTCCAACCTCAATTGCGTTTACTTTGGCATTCAACTCTTTATTCCTCTTCCAAAATATTGATAGAGGGCATTTCCCACTCATTGCTGATGATCTTTTCATCCGGCAGGTATACTCGCAGATACAAATGAAAATCCCCTGTGGGCGCAGGCAGCCAGTTCTTTATAAGATCATCCGTCGGCTTTTCATTCTGAATATAGATATCAAAGGAACCGTCTTCGTTATATTCGATATCGCTTCTGTCGTTTATACAGTACCTGTCCAATTCATTGTCAGACAGAAGATTATCGCTGCTGTTGTAAAGCGTTACAGACCAGAAACCGTTTTCCAGTGTCTCCGGTATGTTCTCTTTGTCAAAATGCAGGACATAACGGTTTGCGCCGTTTAATCTGCCGCCTTCGGAGTCCGTGGTTGCTTTCGGATATACGGCAACAGATACCGGATTTGCCCCAAGACCGCCGAGAGCGACCAAAGCCCGGTAATCATATTCTGTTCCAAATTCGGCAATCGGCTCTCCAAAATAATTCCATACTCCGTTCTGCACAATAAACTTTGCCGATTTTTCCGTACAGGCTGCCGAAATACCGGAAACCAGTTTTTCCCAAAGACTGTCTGAGGAATCTCCGAATACCGTACTGTCAAATGTGAGGCCCGGCCCTACATTGATTTCTTTCAGTGTTTCCATCAGAGCGCTGTCCTCTTCCGCAGGCGGATTCTCTTCCATAAGCTGATTCGCCTTTGTAAAATAATCCTCCATGGAAAGCCCCATAAGATACTGTACGGGAATATAATCGTATTTCGCATCATAAGTCCCTTCCGACTTCTCTTCCGTGCTGCCCGAAGCATATTGGGAAAGTGTATATGTATCCATTCCGCTCTGAATTTCATATACATTTTCCAAATCCTCGTCACCGCTGCAAAGTGTCCGGATGATCACCCATGCAAGATCGGTAGGGCATTTTATTTCTGTCATTCCGTCAGGCACTTCCCCGTCAAAGGATTTCCCTGTAAAAATAAATTTTTCGCTGCTGTTCTCAAAGGATGCCGCATCCATCAGTGAAATACAATTTGTGTATGCGTCAAGGACCTCCGCCATACAAAAGCGTTCTGTTTTCGGCATTTCAAGGATAACCGCGTCCTCAGACAAATCGAGATATACCTGGGAATAAACCGTGTCAACATTAGGTGTCACCACATTTTTTGAATCCGCATTCGCCAGCCCCCGGGCATGAATTAATTGATTCACCGGAGCCTGGGTACTGGTTGCCTCCACTGTATTTGTCATTTTTGCCGCTGTAGCATCTACAAGCATCAATGGGAGAGTGTACACATATGCCTCTTCCAGCTTTTGTTCCAGCTCGCTGCTGTTATCGTTGACAGATGCTTTAACACTGCAGTCCATGGTCGCTATTATGGATGCCGCACATAGAAAAACTGCCGCTGCTTTTTTTAGTCTCATCTTTGTTCTCCTTTCCATATTTTAATCGCAGATATTCTCTAAATCTAAACTAATTATATAAAAGGACTGCATATATTTTAACAGAATTTACACAAAATGAAAAAAATCGACACAAGATGTATCATAAATCTATCGAAAAAAAAGGCAAACAGCATATCCGCAGAGGATTTTCTTCCGGCTTGTCAATTATTTCAGGACATTGTAAAGCAGGTCTGAAATTTTCAGGCCTGCTTCTTTCCGTTCATCCTCTTATTCTGTAGTATCATCCAGTATTTCCCGAACCTCACCAACTGAGATTTTATATTTCTTTGAAATTTTTTTATAACTCATACCGGACATATGGGAACGATATATCTTCTTTGTCAACTGTATACCTTCCTGTCTGCCTTCTTGTCTGCCTTCTCGTTTACTTTCCTCAATCATCTCCTGAATCGCCTTACACATATTATACCTTCCTCCCTCTGTCTGGTTGTTCTTTTTTATCTTTTTTAACTCCGGCGAATGCGACATTACACTTATAAAATCATACGCATCTTCTTCCAGTTCTTCAAATATTTCCCGATTCTCATTCACATAATTTTTAAGTTCCTCACGGCTTTTCGTATTTTGTAAAAATCCGAAGACATACCGCAAGTCTGTGCGGAAGTTTTCCAAATATGGATAATTTCTTACCTCCAGCAAATGAATCGGATAATCTGCAACCGTTTCTTTCACTTCTTCCGGCATAGCCGTAAAATCCATCATTTCCTTCAGGCTTTTCGGACCGTCCCATGGTTCATTGCCAAAATACAGTACAAGAGTCATCACCGGTACCAAACGGTCCCCTTTTCCAAAACCGGACAAAAATTCTGCTCCTTTTAAATCCTTTTTCCTACGGTGTTTCTTCGCAAGCTTTCTCCATTGTTCATGATAGGCAGCGCCGTCCCCGCTCAATACACGGACTGGCATAGCATAATGAATATCACTCTGATTTTCCAGTGAAACCAGGACTATCTTCAATTGTATGTTCACCTGACGCATCACATCGCGCATCAGAACCTCGGCTTTCATTTTCCCTTTGTTCTTTCTGATCAATGAAACGCTTCTGTTTTTCTCCTGTATATCCTCTGCTTTTACGAGTTCCCTCCCATGAAATAAATATCCATTCAGAAGATCCGCAAAACGCTCTTCATCCTCAAAGTATTCAATACTAACCGCATCCTGCTCCTGCATACTGCCTCCTTTGTCATAGGATGCCCGTCTACATATAGAAACCAAAAGAACATTTTGTGCTTTTATTATATCCAAAAGCTCCTTTGAATGCAATATCTTTTCCGCATCCTATTTTATATTTTTGATAATGGTAAATTGTTGGCCGAGTGGCCGGAAATGAATTTCATTCTGATCTCTGCTGTCCATATCATTATAGTTTTTCAATGAACCGTCGTCAAATAAAATATTTATAAAATCCGCCTAAAAAGTTATTATTTACACTTATAAACCTGTGAGGCAGCATATTTTAAGGGGCTATCGGAAATTTTGATATCCAACAGCCCCTTTCATGCGAAAGCTTTCATCAAATTTAGATTTTTCAATAAAGACAGCACGAATACAGCTCTGACTCTGCTCAGACAAAATATTTTCTTACCGCATCCAGTGTTTCTTCGATCACCGCATCCGTATGGGCAACGGACAGGAACATGGCTTCAAACTGGGAAGGCGCCAGATGAATGCCGTTTTTCAGCATCGCCTTAAAATAATCCGCAAAAGCCGTCGTATCAGAGGTCTTGGCAGAGGTATAATCCTTTACCTGCTGCTCTGTAAAAAACAGGCTTCCGAGAGAGGAAATATGGTTCAACTGATAACCAAGTCCTTTTTCTTTGAGAATATCCTCCATTCCTCCGTACAGCTTCTCTCCTTTTTCGGCAAGCAGCGTATAAGTTTCCGGATGCGCGAAAAGATATTTCAACTGAGTCAGGCCTGCCGCCATGGCGATGGGATTTCCGCTTAAAGTCCCTGCCTGGTAAACAGCCCCCACCGGAGCCACCATCTCCATGATCTCTCTTCGTCCGCCGTAAGCGCCTACCGGCATTCCCGCACCGATGATCTTACCGTAGGTCACCATATCCGGCCTGATCCCAAAGTATTCCGCAGCGCCGCCGAAAGCAAGACGGAAACCTGTAATGACCTCATCAAAGATTAAAAGCGCGCCGTTTTCGTCACAGAGTGCGCGAAGCCCCTCCAGAAATCCTTCTTCGGGAGGTACCACGCCCATATTTGCTCCTACCGGCTCCACGATCACTGCCGCCACCTGTCCCGGCGCCTGCTCCATCAGCGTTTTTACACTGTTCAGGTCATTGTACACGGCTGTCATAGTATCTTCGGTACATCCTTTGGGTACGCCGGCACTGTCCGGCACGCCGCTTGTCATGACGCCGGAGCCGGCGCTTACCAGCATGGCGTCCGTATGTCCGTGATAACAGCCTGCGAACTTTACAATCTTATTTTTTCCGGTAAAGCCTCTTGCCGCACGGATCGCACTCATGACAGCCTCCGTACCGGAATTGACCATGCGGACCATTTCCACATGAGGGATATGTGAGCAGATAAACTCTGCCATCTCCACTTCGATTTCTGTTGCACAGCCAAAACTTAAGCCCTTTTCGCTTGCTTTGACCACGCTCTCCCGGATAGCCGGAAAATTATGTCCCAGGATCATGGGACCCCAGGAATCAATATAGTCGATATAGCGGTTGCCGTCCACATCATAAATATAACAGCCGTCCGCCCTGTCAATAAACCTCGGAGCCTCTCCGATCGCTCCGTATGCGCGGACCGGACTGTTGACGCCGCCGGGGATCCGCTTTACCGCCCGTTCAAATAATGCCTCTGATTTTGTCATCAGCCGATTCTCCCTTCATCCATAAATCCTGCCAGTTCTTTTGCAAAATAAGTAAGATAGATCTGCGCTCCGGCGCGGTATGCCCCCACTGCCATCTCACAGATGATTTTTTCTTCATCGATCCAGCCCATCTTTGCCGCCGCCTTTACCATCGCATACTCTCCGCTGACGCTGTAAGCCGCAACCGGAACATTCGTTGCCCTGGAAACCTCGGAAACCATATCCAGATAAGACATCGCAGGCTTTACCATAATGATGTCCGCGCCCTCTTCAATATCAGTCAACGCTTCCTTCATACCCTCCCTGCGGTTATGGAAATCCATCTGATAGCTTTTGCGGTCCCCGAATGCCGGAGCGGAGCCTGCCGCGTCACGGAACGGGCCATAGAACGCAGAAGCATATTTTACGGCATAGGACATGATCGGAATCTCTTTATGGCCGTTGGCATCCAGCCGCTCCCGGATGGCCCGGACACGCCCGTCCATCATATCGGAAGGCGCTACCATGTCAGCGCCTGCCTCTGCATGGGACAGAGCTGTTTTTGCCAGAAGCTCGAGAGTGGCATCATTCTCCACCTCATGGCCGCAGAGCACGCCGCAGTGTCCGTGGGAAGTATATTCACACATACACACATCCGTAATATAATACAGATCGGGAAACTGCTTCTTTGCTTCCCGAAGGGCACGCTGCACAATACCGTCCTCCGCATAAGCGCCGCTTCCCACTTCATCCTTATGATCCGGGATTCCAAACAGCATAATGCTGCCAACTCCCGCCTTCTGCAGGCGCTCCAGCTCATAGGGAAGGCGGTCGACGCTGTAGCGGTACTGCCCCTCCATGGACGGGATCTCTTCCTCAATATTCTTTCCCTCGCGTACAAACAGCGGGTAGATCAGGGATGATTTGTCCATCCTTGTTTCCCGTACCATTTTGCGGAGAACCTCGCTTCCTCTTAATCTTCTTGGTCTCTGGATCAGATCCATGCTTCTCACTCCTTATTTTTAGTTTTTTCTACCAGTGCGATCAGGCTGTCAATGGTCGCCTTTTCCGCCATATAAGTCTGCATTCCGAAGGCGTCTGCCGCCGCCCTTGTCTGCCTGCCGATACAGGCTGCCCGCACCTTTGTATAATCCAGTCCGGCAGTTCCCTCCACGAAGCCCTTTACCGTGGATGCGCTGGTAAATACCACACAGTCGATATTGCCGTCCTCAAATTCCTTCTTTTCATCGATCAACGGGTTGCTCTCATAGAGCGTCCGGTAGGTAGGGATATCCTCCACCGCCGCCCCCGCCTCTTCAAGAAGCCTTACAAGATTTGCGTTTCCCTTTTCCGCCCTCGGAATGAGAATGCGTTCCCCTCCTGTAAGAACCTCTGCCAGGGCCGCTCCCAGTGAATCCCCGTCATAAACCTCCGGCATCAGATCCACATATAGGCCGTGCTCAGACAGCTTTTTTCTGGTACCCTCACCGATAGCGGCAATTTTTGCATTTCCCATGGAGCGGATATCCTGTTGTCTTTTTCTCATTTCAGCAAAGAAGATTTCTACTCCCGTGGGGCTGGTAAATACGATCCACTGATACGTACCAAGCTTTTCAAACGCCTTATAAAGGCGGCCCTGATCCTCCATGGGAACCGTGCGGATGGCCGGAAGTTCCAGCACTTCCGCTCCCTTTTCCCGAAGGAGGGCTGCTGTTTTGGAGATCAGATCTCTGGGACGGGTTACCAGAACCTTCCATCCCGCAAGGGGCAGGCTCTCGTACCAGGCAAATTTATCTGCCAGTTTACAGACCTTCCCTACCACAATGATTGCCGGGGTTTCGATTCCCTGACGCTTTACCTCCGAATCCAGCGTGGAAACAGTTGCAATGATCCGCTTCTGGTCCGCAGTAGTTCCCTTCTGAAGGATGGCAGCAGGCATATCCGGCTCCATTCCGGCTTTCAAAAGGCCGCTGCAGATATCGGCAAGGGCGGATACTCCCATCAGAAACACCAGGGTTCCCTTTGTATTTACCAGCGCTTCAAAATTAATGTCATATTCCTGTCCGGCCCGCTTATGTCCGGTAACGATATGCAAAGAGGAGCAAAAATCCCTGTGGGTTACCGGAATCCCGTTATATGCCGGAACTGAAAGAGGCGAAGTCACTCCCGGCACTACCTCGTAAGGGATTCCGTTCTCCTTCAGCAGTTCCAGTTCTTCACCGCCCCTGCCGAACAGGAAGGGATCTCCGCCCTTTAAGCGCACCACACGGTACCCTTTCTGTGCTTCAGTAAGAAGCACTCTGTTGATTTCCTCCTGGGGCATGGTATGGCGGCTTGCCCGCTTTCCCACGTTGATCAGCCGCGCAGTCTGCGGGATTTTAGACAAAACTCCCTGTCCCACCAGACTGTCATATACCACAACCTCCGCATTCTTTAAGACCTCCATGCCTTTTATGGTAAAAAGGCCGATATCGCCCGGTCCGGCGCCTACCAGCCATACTTTTCCCGTTCCCATCAAATCCCTCCTTTGCCGCATTCATTTTTTAACTGTTCTGCAAGGGCGATACCCAGCGCCGCGGCATCTGCCCTGCAGCCTGAGATGCTTCCCTTACACCAGCTTCCGTCTTCTTCCCGATAATACAAGCCCCGCAAAAACAGCATCTCTCCGTCCGCCTGTGCAAAGGCCGCGACAGGTGAGGAACAGCCTCCGTCCAGATATCTGACAAACGCACGCTCTGCGTTTCCTTCTGCCCATGCATCCGGATCGTTATAGCCCTCCAGATATGGATAGTCCTCCCCTGCTTTTCCCTGAACAGCCAGAATCCCCTGTCCTGCCGCCGGAATCATTTCATCCGGAGTGAAATAGCGGTGAATCCTGTTTTCCAGTCCAAGGCGCTTAAGGCCTGCCGCAGCCAGGATCAGCGCGGAATATTCGCCGGAATCCAGCTTACGCAGTCTCGTCTGAAGATTACCGCGGATACTTTTTACTTCCATATCCGGGTATAATTCCTTTAACTGCAGTGTCCTTCTTAAGCTGGAGCATCCCAGAGGCTTATCAGGATCCAGTTCCTTTGCTCCCTCCGGAAGCACCAGAACGTCCCTTGGATCCTCCCGAACAGAAAAAGCCAGTAAAGGAAGCTCTTCCGGCACCTCCATGGGCATATCCTTTAAGCTGTGTACAGAAAGCTGGCTTCTTCCCTCCAAAAGCGCCTTATCCAGTTCCTTTACAAACAGCCCCTTACCTCCGATCTTATCCAGAGTACGGTCAAGGATAATATCCCCTGTTGTCTTCATGGTAAGGATTTCCACTTCAACCCCGGAATTGTGCGTTTCTATGTAATCCTGTACAAGTTCACTCTGCAGTACCGCAAGAGCGCTCTCCCTGCTGCCGATAACCACTTTATTCTTCATGCCCTTTTTCTCCCGTCATTTCTTCCAATGCCGCTTCGATGGCGACTCTTACCCTCCGCGCCTTCCTGTGATCCTGGCCGCTTGCAGTAATCCCCACTACAAGCTCGTCCTGTAAATAAACGCCGGGAAAATAAAAATCACATTTTTCTTTATCATCCGCCACATTGACATAAATGCCCTCCGCCTTGCAGATATGATAGATCTCGTCGTTCAGCTTATGGTCGTTGGTCGCCGCAATGACCATATATGCGTCGGTCAGATCCGAATGCCTGACCGGACGAAGCAAGGTCTCCGCCAACCCGGTCTTTCCAAGCTCCTGAAGCTCCTGTGTCATCCGGGGCGCTACCGCCGTTATATTTCTGGTAAACTTCGAAAGTGTCTTTACCCGGCGGGTGGCAATGTTTCCGCCTCCTACCACCACGATCTTTTTGTCGGATAAATCCACGAACATCGGAAAATATCGTTTATTCTTCATAAATTTTCTCCAGTCCCTTTACACACTCCAGAAAAACCTCCTGATTCAGACTGTCTCTCAGGCCGAAGATCAGCTTATTGACCACTTTTCCGGCAGCCGTATCCACCGCCTGTAAAAGTGTCTCCCTGTCGTGTTCCTCCATGGGCGTGCTCTTCAGTATTTTTGCAATTCTCAGATTCAGATCGTTGACAGCTTCCTCCCTGATATCCTGAATACGGGGAATCACATCTCTGCCGTCCAGCCACTGGTAAAATTCCTCCATCTGGGAACAGACGATCGCCCCTGCGGCTTCCAGATTCTGTGCCAGCTCCTTTGGCGTCTCGTCCATGCGGAAGCTGTCCATATCGTAGAGGGTAATGCCCTCCCTCTGTCCAAGCTTTGGTTCAATATCTCTGGGCACCGCAAGGTCAATGAGAATCAGAGGCTTAACCAGCCTTACTTCTTCAAAAAGCGCTTCCTGAAGAGTATAATTGGGGCTTGCCGTAGCGCTGACCACCAGATCGCACTTAGGAAGATATTCCATACGTTCTCCGTAGTTGATCCGCTTACATCCCAGTGGAATATTAACAACACCGCTCCGGTACTGCCGGATGGTCACGGTTACATCGGCCCCGGCCTCCCGCAGGGTCTGGGCCGCTACCTTGCCCATCTCTCCATTGCCGATCACCATACATGTTTTTCCCTGTATTCTGTAACCTTTATTTTCCAGAAACTGAATGGCCTGGTGGATCACCGAAGGGTTTCCGTGAGAAAACGGCACTTCTGTTTTAATCTTTTTGCCTGCCGTCACAGCCATACGGAACAGCACCTCCAATACGCCGTCCGTGGTAAAATGTTCTCTGGCCAGGCTCAGGGCGTCCTTTACCTGAGTTAAGATCTGATCCTCCCCGAGGATCTGGGATTTCAGTCCGCTTGTAAGATAAAATAAATGCTCTACCGCCTCTTTGTCCTCTCTCTCTACAAAATAATCACGGTAGGAATTATCCCGGATTCCTTTTAACTGGCAAAGACAATCATACAGTGAAACCTCTTCCTTGTCGTCCAGGCTCGCCCACACCTCAAGACGGTTGCAGGTTGACAGGATGATACACCCCTCAATGCCCTTTTGTTCCTTTAATTTTTCCATTGCCTCCCCGGCATTTTTCTTCGTAAAAGCAAATAATGCCCGGATGTCTATCGGGGCCTTGTTATGATCTACCCCTATCATGGAAATACTCATAATCGTTTCCTTCTCCTTTGTTTATGCTCATCCTTATCATCATAAACATTACGATTGATAATGTCAATTCCCACCGGCTGTATTTTTTGAATTTTAACAGTAATACACTATCAGCCCATATAGAAAGGCGGGCAGAGTGTGATAACCTGTGAACAGTAACAGTGCAAGGCTTGGGTGTAAACAGTAACCAAATGTGAATTGACTTTCCTGCCTGTAAATTATATAATTGAGATCAAACAAAATAAGTATGAGGTCTGCATAACTCCATATGCGGATAATAGGGAAGCAGAGTGAAATTCTCTCGCGGTCACGCCGCTGTAATGGCAGAGTCCTTCTATTATAAAGCCACTGGGAAACCGGGAAGGCAGACAGGACGCGGAAGCCTTAGCCAGAAGACCTGCCTTGTACATATTGGTGCACCGGCTACGAACGATGGCTGGGTGTAAAGGATTCTCTGCATATCCTCACGGAGCGTAGCTGAGAAACTCCGATACCCTGCGTAAGCTGTGCTTACAGCAGGTTTTTTTATTTCATAGAACAGCAGTCCATATTGTGCTTTATACAAGAGGATCCTGTGGAATAAAAAAGGTTTATACACTATTTTTTTAACTATAAATGAGCAAATTTGAAATTTTACCAAAATTACTTAAAATTGCTTAAA
>JAUNGB010000158.1 GCA_030524715.1 Eubacteriales bacterium
CCAGTGAGGACGGTATCTGGTTCGGAACATCAGAGCCAGACGACAGCAAAGGTGCGTTGCTCTACGATACCTATACAATCGAGGAATTACGCTGTGATTCCAACAAAGGAATGACACTGATTCCTGCTTTTGATGTAGTAGTTTCAAGAAATAAGACGGTCATTCACTTGGGTACATTGACAGATGATTATGAACCAGAAATCTCTATCCATACTACCGCTGCTGATAAGGCAACAGGCGAAAAATCAATCGTCGCTGGTAAAAGCGTGACTATCGTTGATACCGTCATTTTAGACGGACTTACAAAAGGTACGAAGTATCAACTCAAAGGCTGGCAGATGGTGAAATCTGAAAACGCACAACTTCTTATTGCTGGTGAGCCTGTGGAAAGTGATTACACTTTCACTGCGAAAAAATCAGAGATGGAAGTTGAGGTTTCCTATACATTCAATGCTTCTGCTCTTGGTGGTAAAGACCTTGTAACTTTTGAGGAATTGTACGATTTATCCAATCCAGACGAGCCTATCAAGGTGGCAGAACACAAGGACATTGAGGACGACGGACAGACTGTGAGAATCGAGGAAAGAATCATCACTATTCATACCACAGCTACCGACAAGGCAACAGGTGAAAAGATGATTGTTGCTGGTAAAGAGGTGACTGTCATTGATACCGTCACTTTAGATGGGTTGGAAAAAGGAACAAAATACCAGCTTAAAGGTTGGGAAATGGTGAAATCTGAAAATGCAGAGCTTCTTGTGGGTGGTGAGCGTGTGGAAAATGACCTTGCTTTCACCGCTACGGACACGAAGATGGAAGTTCAGATTGCATTTACATTCAATGCCAGCGAGCTTGCAGGTAAAGAGCTTGTCACTTTTGAGGAATTGTACGATTTATCCAATCCAGACGAGCCTACAAAGGTAGCAGAACATAAGGACATTGAGGACGACGGACAGACAGTGACAATCACAGAGCGTATCATTACCATGCACACAACCGCTACCGACAAGGCAACAGGTGAAAAGATGATTGTTGCTGGTAAGGACGTGACTATCGTTGATACCGTCACTTTAGATGGTCTTGAAAAAGGTGTGAAATATCAGCTCAAAGGCTGGGAAATGGTGAAATCTGAAAATGCAGAGCTTATCGTGAATGGTAAACATGTGGAAAATGACCTTACTTTCACCGCTACGGACACAAAGATGGAAGTTCAGATTGCATTTACATTCAATGCCAGCGAGCTTGCAGGTAAGGAGCTTGTCACTTTTGAAGAATTATACGACGTGACAAATCCAGACGAGCCTATCAAAGTGGCTGAACATAAGGACATCAAGGATAATGAACAGACGGTGACAGTCAAAGAAAAACCAGAATCCCCTACCACACCAGATGAGCCTAGCACACCAACAAGAACAGGCACATCACCAAAGACGGGTGACAATACACCATTTGTCGCATTATTCGCTATGATGGGGATTTCCGCTGCTGGTCTTATCTTCGCAGGTTATAAGAGATTCCGCAAAGTAAAGAAAGTTAAATAATACGGGAGGTCACAGTATATGAAAACTTCCCGTTCACCGCCACCATAAAGAAGTCAGTCTGTGGCTAACAGCTTAACTAAATTCTACTTGATTAACATTTGTCTTTCTAAATGTGGATTGTCAAGGGTGCGTTAGCACAATGCTTGCCCTTGATAATTCACAGGCAGACAGATACTATCCCAATAGCAGAATGATATTATATAACATCAAACAAAATCAGAAAGAAAAGAGGTAAATACATTTATGGAATTAAAACACGTTATCCCAAATATGGAAAAAACATTCGGGAATTTGGAATTTGCAGGTGAGAATAAGGTGGAACAGCGTAGGATCAACGGACGCATGACGGTCGTTTCCCGTAGCTTCAACCTTTATTCGGACGTACAGAGAGCAGATGATATTATCGTGGTGCTGCCTGCTTCTGCTGGTGAGAAGAACTTTGAATCAGAGGAAAAAGTAAAACTTATCAATCCAAAAATCACAGCAGAGGGTTACAAAATCGGTACAAGAGGATTCACAAACTATATCCTGTCAGCAGACGATATGGTGAAAGCATAAGGAGGTAAAAAGATTATGAGATTAGCAAATGGAATCATTATTGACAAGGAAAAGACTTTCGGCGTGTTGAAGTTCTCGGCGTTGCGTCGTGAAGTACATATCCAGAATGAGGACGGTACGGTTTCTGAAGAAATCAAGGAACGTACTTACGATTTGAAATGCAAAGAACAGGGTCGCATGATACAGGTAAGTGTTCCTGCCACTGTTCCGTTAAAGGAATTTGACTATAATGCAGAAGTGGAGCTTATCAACCCTGTGGCTGATACGGTAGCAACTGCTACGTTTCAAGGGGCAGACGTTGACTGGTATATCAAGGCAGATGATATTGTCTTGAAAAATAAGAACAGTCAGCCAGCAGGAAATCCGCAGAATCATAACCAGCAGCCGCAAAATAAGAAATAAGGAAAGGAATTAGCCTATGCCACAATTCAATAAACATGGGAATCGTATTCGAGCCAGCGACAAATCGCTGGTTTTTCGTTTCTCTGCTGGTTCGCTGCTTTTGCTGTTCCTTGCGGTAGTCTTGCTACTGAACCTAAAAACAATCATCACTACGGATTGGAAAGCAATCTCGCTTTTTCAAGATGGCAGCGTCCATTTTTCAGTCACACCATATGGGATAGTTACAGTTATTATTGCAGCTCTGGTGTGTGCTGTTGCTGTTATGCTGTACCGCAGATTCCAGTATGATAAGGTAAAGCAGCTCTTTCACCGTCAAAAGCTGGCTCGTATGATACTTGAAAATGGCTGGTATGAATCAGAAACGACACAGGACAGTGGATTTTTCAAGGATTTACCAGCAACCAGCAAAAAAGAGAAAATCACCTATTTTCCAAAGCTGTATTACCGTATGGATAACGGACTGTTGTATATCCGTACAGAAATCACATTAGGGAAATATCAAGACCAGCTCCTGCATTTGGAAAAAAAGCTGGAAACAGGCTTGTACTGTGAGCTGGTATCAAAAGAGCTAAAGGACAGTTACGTTGAATATGTGCTGCTCTATGATACTATCGCAAACCGTATCACTATCAATGAGGTACAGGCTGAAAATGGCAGCCTGCGTCTGATGAAAAATGTCTGGTGGGAGTATGACAAGCTCCCACATATGTTGATTGCTGGCGGTACTGGTGGTGGTAAAACTTACTTTATCCTCACTATCATTGAAGCTCTGCTCCGTTGCAATGCAGTCATGTATATTTTAGACCCTAAGAACGCCGACCTTGCGGATTTATCCGTCGTCATGCCAGAAGTCTACTATAAAAAGGAAGATATAACTGCCTGTATTGACCGATTTTATGACGGTATGATGGCAAGAAGTGAAGCTATGAAACTCATGGAAAACTACAAGACAGGTGAAAATTATGCTTATTTAGGACTATCGCCCCACTTCCTTATCTTTGATGAATATGTGGCGTTTATGGAAATGCTGACGACAAAGGAAAACGCCGCTGTTTTAAATAAGCTCAAACAGATAGTCATGCTTGGACGACAGGCAGGATATTTTCTCATTCTCGCCTGTCAGCGACCAGACGCAAAATATCTCGGTGACGGAATCCGTGACCAGTTCAATTTCCGTGTTGCTCTTGGTCGTATGTCAGAGCTTGGATATTCCATGATGTTTGGTGAGGTAGACAAGGACTTTTTTCTGAAACAGATAAAAGGACGTGGCTACGTCGATACGGGAACGAGTGTCATATCAGAGTTTTACACTCCCCTCGTACCCAAAGGACACGATTTCCTAAGAAAAATAGGCGTATTGTCACAAAACAGGCAGGACGGACAGGCGGCGTGCGAAGCGAAAACCGCAGGTTCGGACTAGCCTGTGTTGGTGTGGCTTGCCACACCAACCATTCGCCCCCGTTATCTAACAGGGGGGCACAAATCAACTGAAAACAGTCAATTTAATATGGAAAAATCCTTAAAATATGAGGATTTTTCAAACATTCAAGGGAATGTGACAAAATCGGTAAATGTCACATTCCTTTTCGATTGGAGGGATTTTTACTGAACGATACCGATTGGATAAATGATTTTAAAGAAAAACGGACACAGTACGGCGTTTCCCAGAATCAGCTTGCGGTCATGGCTGGTGTCAGCCGAGAGTATGTCAGCAGGCTTGAATCTGGAAAAGTAGCCTTGACGGAAGAAATCAAGGGGAAATTCACGGACGCTCTGGAAAAACTGAATCCAGAGAATCCGCTGGAAATGGTCTTGGATTACGTCAGAATCCGATTCCCCACACAGGACGTTAAGCACGTGGTTGAGGATATTCTCAAATTAAGGCTTGATGTGATGATACATGAGGATTTCGGGTTCTACTCCTATGCGGAACATTATGTCTTGGGTGATGTGTTCGTGCTGACTTCGCCCGATAAAGAAAAAGGCACATTGCTAGAGCTGAAAGGGAAAGGCTGCCGCCAGATGGAGAGCTACCTTTTGGCACAGCATAGGAGTTGGTATGACTTTCTCATGGACGCTCTGATAGAGGGAGGTGTGATGAAACGTCTTGACCTTGCCATCAACGATATGGCAGGAATCTTAGATATTCCAGAGCTGACAGAGAAATGCAACCATGAAGAATGTATTTCCGTATTCCGCAGCTTCAAGAGCTACCGCAGCGGTGAGCTGGTGAGAAGCAATGAACAGGATAAATACGGTATGGGAAATACATTGTATATCGGTTCGCTCAAATCAGAGGTTTATTTCTGTATCTACGAAAAGGACTATGAACAGTATGTCAAATACGATATTCCCATTGAAGATACGAAAATCAAGAACCGTTTTGAAATCAGGCTGAAAAATGAGCGAGCCTATTATGCGGTGCGTGACCTGCTGACCTACCATGACGCAGAGCGTACCGCTTTTGACATTATCAACCGTTATATGCGGTTCGCTGACAAGGAGGTGGAGAAAAGACGCAGCGAATGGCAGACCAATGAGAAATGGGCGTACTTTATCGGCTCTGATCGTGGGCGTTTGAAACTGACGACCAAACCAGAGCCTTACACGCTCACAAGGACGCTGAACTGGATAAGCAGGCAGGTGGCTCCCACATGGAAAGTCTTACAGCAGATAGACAGTACCAACGGTACAAGCTATCTCAAAGATATTTTAGACCATGCGAAGCTCACCGAGCGTCATAAGAA
>JAUNGB010000159.1 GCA_030524715.1 Eubacteriales bacterium
ATTCTTTCCCCGAAGCCGCCGTCGATCACGCCATCCTCCAGGGTGACTGTTACCTGGTGATCCTTTAACAGTGAGAGCAGAGTTTTTTCATCCAGGTCAGAAATATAGCGGGGATTGATCAGAGTCGCGCGGATTTTGTATACGGCCTTCAGCTTTTCTCTTACCCTTACTCCAAGCTCAAAGAATTTTCCCAGGGCCAGAATTGCCACCTTAGCTCCGCGCTCTGCGATTTCATATTTTGCCGGATAGCCGTACTCAAATAACAGGGCGGCATTTCTGGTTACCGTTTCGATTCCGGGCACCCGAATCATGACCGGATAGGAGCGCTGATCCAGTCCCCATTCCAGCATAGAGAAGTATTCTTCCCTGCAGGTGGGGGCCAGATAAATGAGGTTCGGAATATTTATGGCCAGGGGAATGTCAAAGACTCCCATGTGGGTCTGACTTCCCTGGGATATGCCCGCAAAGAATACGAGAATGACTGCCGGGCTGCGGTTCAGCGCCAGATCCTGAGAAAGCTGGTCATAGGCGCGCTGGAGGAAGGAGCTGCTGAGACCGAACACGGGCCTGCCGCCGTTCCTTGCTATCCCGGAGGCCATGGCTACTGCGTGGCCCTCTGCAATGCCCACATCTACAAATTGCTTCGGAAATTGTTCTCTTAATTGCTTTTCAAAGCCTAATACCTTCGGCGTTCCCGCGGTGATGACTGTGACGGAAGGGTCGTTTTTCATCCGGTCAGCCAGATACCTGCCGGTCAGAGCTTCATATGTCTCCACTGGAGCCGGTTCATGAAGGGGTTTCCCTGTATCTATATGAAATGGCCCCATATAATGCCAGCTCTCCCGGTCTTTTTCTGCAAAGGAATAACCCTTTCCCTTTACTGTACACATATGAATAATGATCGGGTGGTCGATATCCTTTACTTTTTTCAGGGCATCCATGATTTCAGTCAGGTCGTTGCCGTCGCGGACGAAAAGATAATCAAATCCCAGAGACCGGAAAAAATTACAAGGGGATTTACCGTTTGTATTTCTTAAGAGCTGAAGATTTTGATAGATGCCCCCGTGATTTTCTGCGATGCTCATATCGTTGTCGTTGACTACGATGATCAGGTTGCTTCCCAGAGAAGCGGCATTATTCAGTCCTTCGAAGGCTTCTCCTCCGCTCAGCGCTCCGTCCCCGACGAATGCAATGATGTTTTCTTTTCCGCCAGTAACATCCCGGCCCTTTGCCAGACCGCAGGCAAGGCTGACTGCCGTGGAGGTATGACCGACAGAGAAAATATCATGCTCACTTTCCGCGGGATTTGTAAAGCCGCTGACGGAGGAAAATTCGGTGGAATCTGTGTAGGCGGCTTTCCGGCCGGTCAGCAGCTTGTGCGTGTAACACTGATGAGACACATCAAAGATGATTTTGTCCGTTGGAGAATCGAAAACGAAATGCAGTGCGACGGTAGCTTCAATAACTGCTAAATTGGAGCCTACATGCCCGCCGGTCATGCTGAGCCGCTTTAGCATCAGCTCCCGGATCTCGGTGCACAATGCTGTGAGTTCGCCTCTTGATAAGGCTTTCAGGTCCTTTGGCGTATTGATATTATCCAAGATATTGGTCATGCTTCTACCTCCTTTCCGAAGGGCAGTGTGTGTCAGTGATTGCCGTAGGCATATTCCGTGGCAGTTGCCTCTGGTACAGAGGATTCATCCCATTGATGAATACTTCCCTTGCGCAAATATTCGCTGGTCACATTGAAATAGGTGTGTACCGGGCCTCCTCCGCCAATGGGGTCGTCCCAGGCGGCGTCCACACAGTACCATTCGTCGTCCAGCTTCACCATATTCCAGGAGTGTTCCACACCGTTGCTTCCGGGAGTACCGAAAACGGTAATGCACGGAATATTCAGCATATCCATGAAAAGCTGGAAGGCGGAGGAATATCCGTGACACATGGCGGACCGGTGGATCAGGACTCCATAAGGCGTATCGCTCCCCTCCGCAAACCCGTCTGAGGCAGAGCGGCCGAAGACACTGTAATCAAAGCTGCACCATTGGGTGATCCAGTCGTGGATGGCAAGCTCCTTTTCATAATCCGTCATATCATCCTTAATTTCCTGGTCAATGACGTCCCTGGCGGCCTCCAGAATACTGCGGTTGATGTCTGATAAGGAGGAATCATTCCCTGATTTCCATGCCTGCAGAACTGCTTCAGAGTCATATGCGCTGGAAGCCGCCGCTTCTGTCTGAACTTCTGTTTCTGAGGCTGAGACTGATGTAGATTTTGCCTCGGTATTGTTTTTATTGTCTGCGGCTTTTTTAGCGGAATTATCTGTCACTTTTTTGCCGAAGCAACCTAAAAATGCCGTTTTTGCGGCAGAGGGCTCCTGACAGATCAGCAAAGCGATATACTTGCCATTGGAGACTGCAATTCCGTTTTTTGCCAGCGCAGCCTGCTCCGGGGCGTATCCCTCATAAACATTCGCACGGTTCTGAATATACTTGGCCAGCGCTTCCTCTGCTTCCTTACTGTCTTTTTCGTCCGCCAGCAGCAATACGGCGATTTCGCTGGCTTCCATATCGTCAGCGAAGCAGATGACGCCGTCCGCCACCTTTTCTTCCGGAAGAAGATAGTAGCCGGTGATCCAGAAGGCAAAATCCTCATCCTCTGAGGTAATCTGTTTAAGTGGCGGAAGCTCTGACTGACTTTCGATGACAGCCGCTGCAATGTCCTGCAGTGACATTTCTGTTTCATCTGATTGCTTTGAGCAGCCAGAAAGGGAAATAAGGAAAAATGTAAGCAGCAGGACCCCAATATAATGTCTCATGGCTTTCATGCTGCGTCACTTCCTTCCGCTTGAAATTTCCGGACAGCCAGCACATGAACGTTTGTAAAATTCTTGGAGCAGTCACTGGCGTATCCGTTGAAAAAATGCATAAACCATGCGTAGTCATCACTGGTTTTGGATGGGGTGGACGCCCAGTACCAGTTTGTTCCTAATTCGTCCATGGAAGCGTTATTATCAAGCTGATATATTTTTTCCAAAGATGCATTGATGGCCTTACGGTTATCATATATAGCATGCAGCTCAGAGATGTCCGGCATGTACCAGCCGGAAGCATAATCATCATTTGAAACGTAGGTTTTTGCATAAGTATTTACGAAAACAAGTGCAGGAGAATTTTCGCTTTCAGCGGTATTGGGCTGCATATCTGACTGCGCGGTTTCATCTATTTCCCAGGGTAGAGGCTCTTCGCTTCTGTGAACGCCAAGACCCAGTACAGTTTCATCGTCCTGCAGCTCTACTATGACTGCCATTGGGGGATTTGAGCTGTCTATGTCGTTAAAATCTTTTGTTTTTACGATGGAACCATCGGAGAGAATAATATCTCCTGCCGAATATGATACGGACGCAGGGCTGCTTTCGATATTTTCAGTTTTGAAAAATATCAGAAGAATAAGTAAAGCGAAAGGGATTATTTTTTTCATGATTGATTTCCTCCTTTTTAATTGACAATATCATAGACCTTAGAGTATACTCTCAGTCAATAGAGTATCTATCATATAGATGTAAATTATTATATAAATGTGAGTTTCACGCGGGAAGCAGAATTTATATGAAATAACTTTTGCAGAACAGACAGGAGAAAAATATGTACTATACAGTCTGTGAAGTGGCCAGGAGGCTGAATCTTTCCCCTCACACGATACGTTTTTACGGTAAGGAGGGCCTGCTGGACTTTGTTGATCGGGATCAGAACGGAAACCGTATTTTTAAGGAATCTGATTTTGAAAAGCTGTTTATTATCGCTTCCCTGAAAAGGTCCGGGATGACGATTAAGCAGATCAAGGCCTTTACGGTCCTTTGTGATGAGGGGGATTCTACGATCGCGAGGCGGCTGGATATTATAAAAAATCAGAGGGAAGCGGTGGAGGAGCAGATTACGGAGCTGCAGGATGCATTGGATGTACTGAAGTACAAGACGTGGCTTTATGAGACGGCGCTGGAGGCAGGAACTACCGCTGTGCATGACCATATGCCGCCGGAAGAAATGCCGCCTCATATTCGGAAGATTAAGGATCGCATAAGAAAGCTGACGGATGATATGGAAACGAGATATAAAGAGGCGGCTCAAAACGCTGTACAGGAAGAAAAATCCTAGAAATATGACAGGATTCTGAAAATAAAAAAGCTTCTCTGCGGAGGACAGGTACTTTATCTGACGCCTGTCCTTCCTGGAGAAGCTTTTTGCAGTTGAAATAAAATGTCGTTACTGCTCTTCTGAAGTATTTTCTAAACTATTTTCTGAAGTATTTTCCGTGATACGCTCCGGCTTCTCTGGATCCTCATCCGCGAGAATCTCTTTCAGCTCATCCGTCTCTTCTTCCTCCGGCATGTATTTTTTGAATATTTTGTTCAAAAAATAGGAGTTGGCGAATGCGACGATCGCGAACCCGCCTAAGATCCAGATCAGCAATCCATACCAGAAGGTGTAGGCGTTCCAGAATGTAAGCAGTACCGAGCCGACAACGATCACGATCATGACGATCGTCCGGGGAAAATCTGCGATGGCTATAATGAAGGCATTGCGCAGGGTCGTCGTGATCTTGTTCTCAAAGCGGGAAAGCAGCGGGAACACGTAAATCAATACCATCGTGTAGAGAATGGTCGTGGCTGAGATCATAACAAGCAGCACCGTGCTCAGGGAGGTATTTGAGTGATTCAGTATGTACATATCCAGCCCCAGGAGGCAGCCCACAAAAAGCATGACAAGCCAGATAACGGTGGCCTGTTTGAAATTCTGCCGGAATGATTTAAAGAAAGAACGGAATACATAGCCCTCCTCGTTGGCAGCCATTTTCAGCGCCACGTAATACAAGGCGGTGACGGAAGCGCCGATGGTAAAAATCGGGAGAGAACAGACTATGAAAATAAGATTCAGTATCATCAGGTCCGCCAGGCGTCCCATCGCGCGGAAAAAACCGTTGTCCATATTAAAAAGATTCCTCAAAAGTAATCGCCCACTTTCTTTTTAGTTTTGTATTAAGAGACTTAGCTCATTCACAGCTTAAAGGTGCGGAGAACCTTTCATATCTTACAGTATAGAGTTTTTTCACAGAAAAATCAACGAACTTTGCATATTTTCCACGATTCATAAATTGAC
>JAUNGB010000059.1 GCA_030524715.1 Eubacteriales bacterium
GTAAAAGAATTTTCGAGAATCGTATGTGTTTCACTGTTTAGTTATCAAGGTTCTTTATGTTTCTCTGTCTTGCGACAGCTTTATTAGCTTATCACACCATCCAACATTTGTCAACAACTTTTTTCAATTTTTTTGAGGCAGAAAAAATGAAGAGATTTTCAACCATTCAGCCCAATAATAACTTTTCACATCTTAAAAGGCATCCTTCCGGCTGTTACGCCGATAAGGATGCCTGCTTTTATACTGTCAGCAATGGCTCATTTCACCACAACTTTGACCGTATTCGACCGATTGCCGTAAACCTTTTTTCCATTTACCATTCTATAGGCCCTTGCCTTTGCCGTATAAGTCCCCGGCTTTATGTTTGTAAAGATGATGCTCCGGTTTTTCTGATTTTTCTTGGAATAGGTGGTGCCACTGGAAACCGTCTTCTGCAGGTAACAGTCAAATCCGTCCCTGTTTTTGAAAAAATCAGCGCTGTCTGCAAACGTCAGCGTTACCTTTCTCCCCTTGACCGCAGTCTTCTTAATGGCCATATTTCCGACACTCACCTTCAGATACAGATGGGCCTTGTCTGACCAGTTGCTGTAGACCTTCTTCCCGTTTTCTGTTTTCCAGGAGCGCACCCGGACATAAGCATCGTTGGGCGCTTTGGAAAGGGTGCAGGTGGCGGCGGATACTTTTTTCGTCCGGTAGACAGTCTTCCCGTCGCTCTTAAGGACCTGGTATTCGTACCCTTTTGCCCCTTCCATCTCACGGAGAAGTTCTATGGTAAAGTATAAATAATGATCCTTAAGCTTCCCCTTAACGGAGGCTATATAAGGCTTCTCCTGCTCTGTGCCTCCCTTTACCTTAAAGTTAATCCCATGGAGCCTGCAGTAGTATTCCGCATAGGAATTTGCTTTTCCGTATACGGTCAGCTTCTTAAGTCCGTCCATCGCATCATCGGCAATCTCTGTCACAGAGGACGGAATATAGAGGTATTTCAGGTTGGCTGCTCCCTGAAGGGCCGCCTGGCCGATCTTTTCCACGCCGTCCGGAAGTTCCAGCTTCGTCAAAGCGGGGCAGTCTATAAACATGTACGCGGGCAGTTCACGGACACGAGAAGACAGCTTTACTTCTGACAGGGACGTACAGGTATCAAATGTACCTCCATGCAGCTTAATAGGGTTTTCCCCTTCCTCAAAAACGACACTGGTAAGGTTTACATATCCTAATTCCGGCCTTATAACCCCATCGTCAGCATCAAGACAAAGCCAATAAGAAATTTCTCCCTTTGCCAATTCCTGGATACCATCCGGGATAACGATCCCTTTCACATTAAGAAAACAAAAGGGATCGTCATCAAAGTAAACGCCTAAGAATCTCCCTGTATCTATAGACGTAACAGGATATCCGGCTATTTCATCTTTATATACCACTACTTTAGGTTCCGAAAGATTCTGCCATTCCAACGATGCCGCTGTATATGTCATGGTCTTCCAGTCCAAAACATAAGTAATGCCATTCTGAGCTTCATCGACAAAATAAGAAGGGGGAAACGTGCTTATGTCATATGTTATTTCCTCTTTCACCGCAGAAAAATACGCAGATGAGCCTTCAGAACAAAACAAAGTTATCCCATCCCAGTTATCAAAGATTTCCGTTGGAAAAACTTCCACATTTCCAGGTATCTCAATAGCTTCTACGTTTTCCAAGCCACGGAAGCAGCCCTCTGCCATTTCATATACAAGTTTTCCTTCAACGAATATAGGGATACTGATTTTAGAAATCCCCCGCAATTCCTCTGTGTATCCGCTGACAATCATTAATCCATACTTATCTTCCTCATAGATAATTCCATTCTGTATCACTGCACCCTCGCCCAGCTTCACTTCAAAACTAATCCCATGGGTCTTACAGTAGGATTCTGCGTAGGAATTCGCTTTTCCATATACAGTCAGCTTTTTAAGTCCCTCCATGGCATCATCAGCAATCTCTGTCACGGAGGGCGGGATATAAAGATATTCCAGGTTTGGCGCTCCCTGAAAAGCACCCTGGCTTATCTTTTTCACATAGTCCGGAAGTTCTAGCTTTGTTAATGCAGGGCACTCCACAAACATGTACTCGGGCAGTTCGTTGATTCGGGAGGGAAGCTTTACTTCTGATAGAGAAACGCAGCCGGCAAATGTATATTTGGAAAAAACTCTCATACTTCCAGGCAGCTCAATAGCTTCTACATTCTCTAAACCGAGGAAGCAGCCCTCTCTCATTCCAATGACAAGTCTTCCTTCAACGTACATAGGGATACTAATTTTAGAAGCCCCCTGCAATTCCTCTGTATATCCGCTGACATACAATTCTCCTCCGGTAATTCCGCTTTTTTCATAAATAATCCCATTCTGTATCATTGTACCCTCGTCCGGCTTCACTTGAAACCGGATCCCGTGCCCCTTACAATAGAATTCTGCGTAGGAATTTTCTTTCCCGTATACAGTCAGATTCTTAAGTCCCTCCATAGCATCATCAGCAATCTCTGTCACAGAGGGTGGAATATAGAGATAGTACATCTCTGACGCTCCCTGAAAAGCGCCCTGACCAATCTTTTTTACATTTTCCGGAAGTTCCAGCCTCATTAATGCAGGACACTCTGCAAACATGTACTCAGGCAGTTCGCTGATCCGGGATGGAAGCTTTATATCTAATAGGGAAGTACAGCCAGCAAATGTATATTGGGGAAAATCCCTCATACTTTCAGGCAGCTCAATAGCTTCTACATTCCCTAAACCGCGGAAACAGCCTTCTATCATTCCAATCACTGGTCTTCCTTCAACGTACATAGGGATACTGATTATAGAATCTTCCTGCAATTCCTCTGTATATCCTCTGACATACCATTCTCCTCCGGCATACCCACTTTTTTCGTAAATAATCCCATTCTGTATCACTGTACCCTCTTCTGGTATCGGAGCCACTGCCTCACTCGTAAAAATCTCATCCTCCTTGTTTTCTGATACATGCATTTCCACCTGTTCCTTGTCACCGCTGGAAAAAATATCCGTCACGCTTCCTTCTCCTGTTTCAGGAGCCGTAAATTTTTCAGTCCCATAAGCTGGCACACTGGATAGACAAAGCGCTGTTATACCTGATACAAAAATTATTTTTAATCTGTTCTTTATCATCTTCTTACTCCCCCTACTGTTCGTGTACAAATATCAGATTTGTTGTCCTTGCCAAAATATCTTCTTTTCTATTGGCTGCCATCAATAATTCTCCATATTCTGACACAGATGGAGATTCCTCTTTTTCTTTAATTCAGCCTCTCCCCATATGGTTTTATCCCCCTTTCCTGAAATTTGTTTACCCAATTTATTTAGAAATATATCTTCCCCTTTTACTAATATAATACATGGAGATGCCATTTTATTGCATCAAAACCAATTTTATTCATTTTTGGCATTCGGCAGACAATGATTTCTCCCCTTTATCATTAATTTCATCCAAATCCACCGATACTTTAAAAGGCATCCTTCCGGCTGTTACGCCGATAAAGATGCCTGACTCTTCTGAATTATTTATGAGTAATATAGTTGATCGCCTCCTGGATCCAGGAAACGTACACCAGCTTGATTCCTTTTACATCTCCCAGGGATTTCCGGCAGACTTCCGGAAGGATAACCGTTTCAAACCCAAGCTTTTTGGCTTCCGCGACCCGCTGGCCCGCCATGCTGACAGCGCGGACCTCCCCGCTTAATCCAACTTCTCCGAATGCCACCACAGAATCCGGAATCACAATATCCTTACAACTGGAAACAACCGCCAGCGAAATGCCGAGGTCGATGGCCGGTTCCGTCATCTTCATGCCTCCGGCAATATTGACATAGGCGTCATAGGACGCCAGACGGATACCCACCTTTTTCTCAAGAACTGCCATAAGCAGATTAACCCGGTTAAAATCCGTCCCTACCGCGGTACGCCTGGGAATCCCGAAATTACTCTGGCAGACAAGAGCCTGGATTTCCACCAGGATAGGCCGCGTGCCTTCCATTGAGCAGGCGACAACAGAGCCGGAGCTGCCGCTTGGCTTGCCGTTCAGCATAAATTCCGACGGATTCTTTACTTCCTCAAGTCCTGTATTGCGCATTTCAAAAACACCGATTTCGTTGGTGGAACCAAAGCGGTTCTTAACAGCGCGCAGGATCCGATATGAGGCATGTCTGTCTCCCTCAAAGTAAAGCACCGTATCCACCATATGCTCCAGCACTCTTGGACCCGCCACATTTCCTTCTTTTGTCACATGGCCTACAATGAAAATAGACACCCCCATACCCTTGGCAAGCTGCATGAGGATATTGGTGGACTCCCTTACCTGCGAGACGCTTCCGGGCGCAGAACTGATATCCTCATGAAACATAGTCTGGATGGAATCAATGATCACCACCTCCGGCTTCCTGCGCTGGATGATCTCCCGGATCACCTCAAGGTTCGTTTCACACAGCAGAGTCAGCTTATCGGTAAATGTGCCGATCCTGTCCGCTCTCAGTTTGATCTGGCGCAGGGATTCCTCGCCGGATATATACAAAACAGAGACCTGTTTCTCAGCCAGGTTTCTGCATACCTGCAAAAGAAGGGTGGATTTGCCGATTCCCGGATCTCCACCCACCAATACAAGAGAGCCGGGGACGATTCCGCCCCCAAGCACTCTGTCAAGTTCTCCAATTTTTGTTGTCTGACGTTCATCCTCTGACAGGCGGATGTCATTCAATACCACGGGATCCTGCCGCTTTTCCATTGGCTTCATGCCGCCGGACGCCGGTTTCTTCGGGGAAACAGCTTCCTCTACAAAGGTATTCCATGCCTTGCATCCCGGACACTGCCCCATCCACTTGGCAGATTCATATCCGCATTCCTGACAAAAATAGACGATTTTTTTGTTTTTTAACATTTTATGATCTTCACTTCTACTGCAGCCGCGTTTCCAAGTTCTGCGCTGAAGGAGAGCTTGCCTCCAAGATTGGTCTTCATCTTTCCGGTACTGGTACCGTCAATGAACACCTCATACTCCGTATCAGCCTCCATCTCCACTGTAATCTGCGCGTCCTCCGGACCTTCTACTGTAAAGCTCATGGTAGCGCCGTCCTGTTCCAGATGGAATACAGCGGTTCCCGGTACAGATTCATATACAAACATCCCGTTGCGTTCCAGCTTCGTAATTTCTTTAAAGGTTTTTACCTTATAAATATCTCCCTGATGCTGATAATCGGATAATTTGGATTTCTGCCCCAGTTCATAATCGCCAAAACTAATCGTTCCATTTTCTTCTGTGCGAATCAGTTCCTTTACTACTGCCATAATCTTATGTCCTCCCTAATTTAAGGCTTTTCTGTTGTACAAACATTATAATATAAATCCCGGTTCTTGACCAGTCTCTTGTCGGAAATTAATTTCTTTTTTCTGAATTACGTACCGGAGTAAAACGGATCTGGTTTTTAACAAGCTGGATTGTAACCGTATCGCCTCGTTTGATCTTTCCTTCCAGAATCTCGTTTGCCATCGCGTCCTCTATCTTTGTCTGAATAGCGCGCCGAAGGGGCCTTGCTCCGTATTTGCTGTCAAATCCTGCCTCAGCCAGATGCTCCTTTACAGAGTTGGTAACCTTTATGTGGATATCCATTTGTTCTGCACAGCGTTTTTCCAGGTTTTTCAGAAGGATTGAAACAATCTTTTTAATATGCTGCTTATTCAATGCATGGAATACCATGATCTCATCGATCCTGTTCAGAAATTCCGGCTTAAACATCCGCCGTACTTCCTCCATAACCCCGGATTTCATCCTTTCATAGTCCTGTTTTTCATCATGGTCGGAGATAAATCCAAGGCGTTTTGGCTCAATGATCGCCTGTGCGCCGGCGTTTGACGTCATAATAATGATCGTCTGCTTGAAATCCACTTTACGGCCGTGGGCGTCGGTAATATGTCCGTCGTCCAGCACCTGGAGCAGAATATTGAACACATCCGGGTGAGCCTTCTCAATTTCATCGAAAAGAAGCACGCTGTATGGATTGCGGCGGACCTTTTCGCTTAACTGTCCGCCTTCGTCATAGCCCACATATCCGGGCGGCGAGCCGATCAGCTTGGAGACGCTGTGCTTTTCCATATATTCGGACATATCTACACGGATCATTGCCTGTTCGCTTCCGAAGACAGCTTCGGCAAGAGCCTTGGAAAGCTCCGTCTTGCCCACTCCGGTAGGACCAAGGAACAAAAAGGAACCAATAGGACGATTAGGATCCTTCAAGCCCACCCTTCCACGCTTCACTGCCTGAGCCACTGCATTTACGGCCTCTTCCTGGCCGATGACACGCTTATGAAGTTCCTTTTCCAGATGGGCAAGACGCCTGGTCTCCCCTTCTGTAAGGCGCTGTACCGGGATTTTCGTCCAGTCGGACACAATATCAGCTACGGAAGCCTCTGTCACGATCAGGGGTTTCCGTTTATTCCTGCGTTCCAGACGCGCTTTCAATAAAGATAATTCCTTCTCCACCTCGTCCTGACGCTTCTGTGCTTCTCTGGCGCGGTTCAGATCCGCCGATTTGATGGCGGCCTCCTTTTCTTCGAGAAGATCTTTGATTTCCTGCTCCAGGGCATCGATCTCCGGAGTCGTCTGGTATCCGGCAAGCTGAACCTTGGAAGCGGCTTCGTCGATAATGTCGATGGCCTTGTCAGGCAGAAAACGGTCGTTAATGTAACGGATGGACATTTTAACAGCCGCCTGCAGGGCTTCATCTTCGATCTTTACCCCATGGTGCTTCTCATAGTAAGGCCGAAGCCCCGTCAGAATAGCCACTGCCTCTTCCTCTGTAGGCTCTTCTACCGTTACAGGCTGGAAACGGCGCTCCAGGGCAGCGTCCTTTTCAATATATTTACGGTATTCCTCCAAGGTTGTAGCGCCGATCAACTGGATTTCCCCTCTGGAAAGGGAAGGCTTCAGGATGTTGGAGGCATCCAGCGCCCCCTCCGCCCCGCCTGCTCCTATAATGGTATGAAGCTCATCAATAAACAGGAGGATCCCCTGATGCTCCTGTACCTCCCGCACCACATTTCGGATCCGCTCTTCAAATTCGCCGCGGTATTTGCTCCCCGCCACCATACCGGACAGGTCGAGAACAACAACTCTTTTATCTTTGACGGTATCAGGAACCATTCCTGATATGATACGCTGCGCAAGGCCTTCCACGATAGCAGTCTTGCCTACTCCCGGCTCTCCTACCAGACAGGGGTTATTCTTTGTCCTGCGGCTTAAGATCTGGATCAGGCGGGAAATTTCTTTATCTCTGCCCACCACAGGATCAAGCCTGCCGTCTGCCGCCATGGCGGTCAGATCCCGGCTGTACTGGTCGAGCATCGGGGTGCTGGTACCTTTTTTATTTTTCATGGCTTTCATAGCCTGAAACTCTTCCGCAATGGAATCCCCGTCAAATCCCATAGCGGCGAGAACTCCGGCAAAAAGCTTCTGGATGTTCACTCCCATGGTATACAGAAGCCTGGTAGCGACGCAGTCCGTCTCTTTGAGCATGGCAAGAAGCAGATGCTCCGTTCCTATTTTTTCACTGCGGAGAGCCTCCGACTCCTGCGCCGCATGTTCGATAATCTTACGGGAGCGTGGACTGTACCCCGGCGTTCTCTCGGCGATCATAGTATCCGGCGGAGCGATCAGTTTGTCTATAAGAGCCAGAAGGCGTTCCTGGTCTACGCCGAATTCCCTTAATACTTCTCCTGCAGTTCCTTCTTTTTCACGAAGGAGCCCCACGAGGATATGTTCAGTTCCAATATAATTATGTTTGCAAGACTGTGCGGTTTTCTTCGCCAGGGCAAGGGCATCTTCCGCCTGTCTGGTAAATCTTTCCTGCATTTTGTCCTCCTATCTTTCTAAACACTGTCGCATATACGCATAGTGTTAGCTATATTCATCGAAAATCTCATCAATCAGTTGATGGACGTCCTCTCTTGTGACACTTTTGCAGCAGCTTCGTGCAATAGCTATGGTAAGATTCTGTTTCAATTCTTCCATAGCTTTTATTTTATCCGCATCAATGGAGATCACTGCGCCGCGGCGTCGGTCTATGGTGACGAAGCCTTCCTGACGCAGAAGAGAATATGCCTTATTTACCGTATGCATATTGATGCCGATGGTATCTGCAAGCTGGCGGACAGAGGGAAGTACGTCCCCTTCCTGCAGCCGTGAAGTGGCGATTCCCATGATGATCTGATTGGTTAGCTGCATATAGATGGCTTCTTCGCTGTTGAAATCTATTTCAATGACCATAGTAGTCACCTCCTCGTTACTGTTTATTCCCAAGCCTTGCACCAGGTGCCCAGGCTTGTGTCTAATAATGTATGATTGTGGATGCTGCCCAGAATGTGTTTAAAATTTATACTCACAGTTTTCAATTCAAGGCTCGCTCGCGAGTCTTGGTGCGGGATTCGGGTCAGCTACGCTGACATAATTCCAAACCGAATCCCTGCACATCTGATATATTCTGGCAAAGTGTTATAGATATAGTAGCACATAATATTTTTTTTTCAAGTGGAAATTCGGTCTTTTTTTCTCGAAATTTATGAATATTTTGTGAATATGTTTTATAAAAGAGAAGAGACGTTACTGTTTGCACCACAGATGTGGACAGTAATAAAGAGACTGCATCTGAGGCAGTCTCTTAAGTATTGTTTTCCATCCGCTTTTCTTTATTGTAATGCTTCGGCCAAAGACAAATTGCATCCGTTCAGCCGCAATTATTCCGCAGCGCCATTCACAGATTTACTGAACAGCCGTTTTCCGGTTAATCCTGTGTGGGCTGCGTAGGCTGTGTGGGCTGCCCGGGCTGAACGCCGATAATCTTATTGATCTGGTCTTTATTGAGAACCAGATTGAAGCCCATGGGATTGATCACATAGGCAACCGCCTGCTCAAGCATAATCTCAGGAAGCTTGGTAAAAGGAACCTTGATCAGGCGGAATTTCTTATCCTTTGCGAATTTCTCAGCCTCCATAACATCTGAGAATACAGGCTGGAGAACCTGGTCTTTTTTGTCCTTCAGATACGGAATATTGACCTTTTTAGGATCTTCCTCGTTTACGTCCATAGCGATCAGATATTCGGCTTTGCGCAGGTTTGCCAGAAGCTCTTCCTCCAGTTCACGGAGATTCTTGCGTTCCTCCTGTTTGACCGGACGGCGAAGCTCCTGCATAAAATAAATGCCGGAAAGCTGCAGGCTTGGATTCAAAAGCGGGCGTTTGGCCGGATCAATCTTGCTCATATCTGCCTGACGGGCGATATCCGTAAGGTCAACCTCAATTTTTTCTTCCCCGTCTACCCAGATAACGGTATTTACGCCAATGGCATATAAGGTGCCGTAAAACCTCGGATAATCCTTTTTCTCAAAACGCATTCCCATCAAAAGAATCTTCTCTTCTATATGCTTTTTGCCAAATTCCTTGATTCCTTCCTCTGTGGAAAAGATCCAGGCCTGGTCATTGTAGGTTTCTTCATCGCAGGTCACATAGGGAAGCTTGGTTACCTGCGAATACGCCACATAAACCCGCTCCCTGTTCTGCAATTCCTTCACTGCTTCTTCTTTGCTTATTCCCATTTTCTTAACCTCTCTGTTTCATTTCTCTTATGATGCTTTTCGTATCCTTGTCTACCCGGTAGGATTCCAGGATTTTTTGTAATGCTTTTTTATAGGTAAAGTCATCAAGCTTGGGGCTATCCTTAAGCCAGGCAAGCACTTCCTCCGGAAAGGCGGCAAAATAAACGGAAACTGCCCATGCAGCCGCCATTTTTGCATAGTACCCTTCCTGATGGATACTCTCCAGGCGTTTCAGGGCTTCTCCCAGGTATTCCACCTTAACGAAGTGGCTTAACAGCATGACGGCGCCAAACCTGGCTTCGTATTCTTCATCAGACGTAAAATATGGTTCCAGAAAATTCCAGTAATCCTCCGGGTATTTCTCCGCATCCTTCAGAGTGTTGCAAAAGCAGTCGCAGACAGCCCAGTTACGGATATCCGGCACAAAAGTACGGATAAGTTCCAGCCTTTTGGGATGTTCAAGCTTTGCATAGGCAAGAACCAGCCCCCGCAGCATGGTCTCTTCATACCAGAGATCCTCTCCTTTGGCAAACCACTCTTCCCAGTCCTGCCGGGCAAGGCTCTTTGCCAGAGTCCGAAGGGCAGGAAGACGCACCCCCATAATATTATCGCAGCCCGGTACGAGCTTTCCGTGAAATTCCTGATAGGACGTATCCTGAAGCTCCTGCAGGCGCCGCCGTACCTCTTCGGCAGTCACTTTTTGTTTTTCCATATTTGTATATCCTATGCCTCGTCGATGGCCTTTCCGATATCGTGGCGCATATATTTGTTTGCAAAGGTGATCCATTCGGTCGCCTCATAGGCTTTCTTTCTGGCTTCTTTCAGATCGCTGCCCTTGGCGGTAATGCCCAGGACACGGCCTCCGTTGGTCACAATCTGTCCATCCTGGAATTTCGTTCCCGCATGGAAACAGTAGTAGCCTTCCTTATCCTTGAAGTTTTCAAAGCCGTACATAGGAATGCCTTTTTCGTATTTTACGGGGTAGCCCTCGCTGGCCAGCACCACACAAACCGCCGCATTATCCTCAAACTGCAGGTCGACCTGATCCAGAGTCCCGTTTATGCAGGCCTCCATCACCTCGATGATATCATTTTTCATTCTGGGAAGAACTACCTGCGCCTCCGGGTCCCCAAAACGCGCATTGTATTCCAGTACCTTCGGTCCGTCCTGTGTAAGCATCAGCCCGAAGAAAATAATTCCTACAAAGGGACGTCCTTCAGCGGCCATAGCGTCCACCGTCGGCTGATAAATGTACTTCTGGCAGAAGGCGTCCACTTCTTCTGTATAGAACGGGCTTGGAGAAAAGGTTCCCATTCCTCCGGTATTTAAACCTTTATCACCGTCCATGGCGCGCTTATGATCCTGGGCGGAGGTCATGGTTTTGATGGTTTTGCCGTCTACATAGGACAGTACGGAAACCTCACGTCCTGTCATAAACTCTTCGATAACCATGGTATTTCCGGCGCTTCCAAACTTTTTATCCTCCATGATCTCCTTCACGCCCTCTTCCGCTTCCCCGAGGGTATTGCAGATCAGTACGCCCTTACCGAGGGCGAGCCCGTCCGCCTTCAGGACGATGGGGAATTTTGCCTTGGTGCGAAGGTATTCCAGCGCTTTTTCCGGGTCGTCAAAATTTTCATATGCCGCGGTGGGAATATTATATTTTTTCATTAAATCCTTGGAAAAGGCCTTGGAGCCTTCCAGAATGGCTGCATTTTTACGCGGTCCGAAAACCTTAAGACCCCTTGCCTCGAATACGTCTACCACGCCGCCTACCAGCGGGTCGTCCATGCCGATAATGGTCAGGTCAATGGCCTTTTCCTCGGCAAAATCCGCCAGCTTTTCAAATTCCATAGCGCCGATTGAAACACACTCCGCATACTCGGAAATACCTGCGTTGCCGGGCGCGCAGTAAATTTTATCTACCTTCGGGCTTTTTGCCACGCTCCAGGCAATGGCATGCTCTCTTCCGCCGCTTCCTACGATCAATACTTTCATGTCCCTTACTCCTTTATGGAAACTTTTACTTTTCTGTAAAAGATTTACTTTTTTACGGAAATTCCTGCTTCTCTGCGGAAATTCCTGCTTCTCTATGGAAATTCCTATTCCGTTACGAATACCTTTCCGTCTGTAACCGTTACTTTATCGTTTGCGATCAGGTCGATGGCCCTGGGAAGGATCTTCCACTCCGCCTGCTCCATAACGCGCTTCTGAAGAATCTCAGGGGTATCTCCCTGCTGTACTTCCACTGCTTTCTGCAGAATAATGGGGCCGGTATCTGTCCCGGCATCCACAAAATGTACTGTAGCGCCGGTCACCTTTACGCCTCTTCCCAGAACTCCCTCGTGGACACGCAGGCCATAATATCCCACTCCGCAGAAGGACGGGATCAGAGACGGATGGATGTTGATGATCCTGTTTGGATATGCTTCTACGATCATGGACGGAATAGCTACCAGATAGCCCGCCAGCACCACCAGATCCACCCCTGCCGCCTGCAGTTCCGAAAGCAAGGCTTTGTGGAACTCTTCCCTGCTCCCGTATTGTTTCGGAGAAATACAGATTCCCCTGACGCCATGGTTCTTCGCACGTTCCAGGGCATATGCTCCCCTGTTATTACTGATCACCACTTCTACCTTTGCATTGGTGATGTTTCCGTTATCAATCGCGTCCAGGATTGCCTGCAGATTCGTTCCCCCGCCAGAAACCAGAACGCCTAATTTTAACATAAGGTCACTCCCTTTTCGCCTTCTTCAATACGGCCTACCACATAAGGAGTCTCCCCTGCAGCACGGATTGCTTCCATGGTTTTGTCCACGTCTGCGGCATCCACGGCAAGGACCATTCCAAGTCCCATATTATAGGTGTTATACATCATTTTCTCTTCAATATCTCCGGTCTTTGCCAGCAGTTTGAAAATCGGCAGCACCGGATAGCTGTCTTTTTCGATGACAGCACGGGTACCTTCTTTTAACATACGGGGTACATTTTCGTAGAAGCCGCCGCCTGTGATATGGCTGCACGCATGGATACGTACTCCGGCATTTTTGATGCTCTTCAATGCCTTTACATAAATTTTGGTCGGCGCGATCAGAGCCTCTCCCAAAGTGGTTCCCAGCTCGTCATAGTAGGTATCCAGGGCTTCCTTATTCATCTCAAACACCTTGCGGACCAAAGAGAAACCATTGCTGTGCACCCCGGAGGAAGCCATACCGATCAGTACGTCCCCGGCCTTCAGATCCTCGCCTGTGATCAGGTCTTTTTTATCTACAATGCCTACGGCAAAGCCTGCAAGATCATATTCATCCACCGGATAAAAGCCCGGCATTTCCGCTGTTTCTCCTCCGATCAGAGCCGCGGACGACTGGCTGCAGCCTTCTGCCACGCCTTTTACGATCTCCGCGATCTTTTCCGGATAGTTTTTGCCGCATGCAATATAATCCAGGAAAAACAGCGGTTCGCCTCCTGCGCACGCAATATCGTTCACACACATGGCCACGCAGTCGATGCCTACGGTATCATGCTTGTCAAGGATAAACGCAAGCTTTAATTTGGTTCCCACGCCGTCAGTTCCGGAAACAAGAGTAGGTTCTTCCATATCCTTAAAAGCGCTCATGGAAAAAGCGCCGGAAAAGCCTCCGATACCTCCCAGAACCTCCGGTCTCATAGTCTTTGCAATATGCTGTTTCATCAATTCTACGGATTTATATCCTGCCTCAATGTCAACGCCCGCGTTCTTATAATCCATAATGTTCCTCCCTCTGGTGTTATGATTTATCTGTTCAAGACTTGCTCATCTTCGGCCGCGCCTCCGAAGCTGCGCGGCCTTCTTTCCATCTTTAACCCTAATAATTCTTATAGCCAACTTCCTGCAGTCTTGCATCCTTAGCTTCAACCTGCTCTTTCAGTTCCTGGCTGTAAGCCTTTAAACGGCCAAGGAGCTCTTCGTCAGAGGTGGCAAGGATTTTAGCCGCCAGAAGTCCTGCGTTTGCGCCTCCGTTAATGGCTACGGTCGCTACCGGAATACCGGTCGGCATCTGTACGATGGAGTACAGGGAATCTCTGCCTCCAAGGGAAGTGGTGTGCATGGGGATTCCGATGACAGGCATTGGGAAAATAGCTGCGCACATACCCGGAAGATGCGCGGCCATTCCTGCTCCGGCGATGATCACCTTGAAGCCTTTTTCCTCGGCAGTCTTCGCATAATCAAAAAATACGTCGGGTTCTCTGTGAGCGGAAATGATCTTCATCTCGTATCCGATACCCAGCTTGTCGAGAATATCCGCGGCCTTGCTCATAACGGGCATATCAGAATCACTGCCCATAACTATTCCTACTTTTTTCATGGTTTTCTCCTTGTAAAAAAGATTGTTTTTTATTGGTTTTATAGGTTGATTCTACTAATATTCTGTTTTTCTGTCAATATAAAAAATGTCTATTCCTGAAAAGGAAGGTTCAATTCTTCTGTTCCCGGCAGGACAAAACGGCCGTTTTCTATGATGCGCGTTCTGTTTCCCTCATCGTCGATCACGCTGATACTTCCCAGTTCCTCGTAAGGAATGGTAATATCCGTATGGCATCCGTAATAGGCGCGGCTGATATCCTCTTTGCGCAGCAGGGAAATCTCATTGTCCCTGGCAATGATCTCCTTGCCATCCGGATTATACACCGGAGTATCCTCAGCCCAGCTATAACAGGTATCTCCCACAGCAAAATGCGGTCCCATCTTTTCCGCTATCAGGATCGGAAGCTTATCGGCAATATTGTATTTCCGCGCCGCCACATAAGCGGTGGTATTCGTACCGATGGCAAACTCTCCCATAGGAATCTTTATATGATGATGCAGGATATTGTCGTCAATATACTTACGGTTTTCTTCTTCATCCTCAAAGTTAGCACAGGTATAATCGATCACCTGTCCGCAGTCAAACACCAGCTTCAGATCCTTAAACTGGAGACCGTTTAAGTACACCTTCTTCACATGAAGAGTGCCGCCTGTTCCCGCAAGCACGGGGGAAGTAAACACCTCGCCTACCGGGATATTCACATCAGCCACACAGTTCTCAAAATTTGTCTGCTTCTCCGGATCCTCCAGGGTGTGCAGATGGATAAGAAGGTCTGTTTCGTTTTCTTCTCTTCCCTTGACCTCCACCCATTCGCAGGGGTCCAGCGTATCAATGATAAGCTTTTGGATACGCTCATACTGCTTATAATCCAGTGTATTGATCCTTACGATCTCCCGAAAAATCTCCGGGAAATTGCCGCCGATCTCCGGCACCGGGTATGCGATAATGGTAAAGCTTCTCTCATCGCCTTTAATATAACGGTTCACGATCTGTCCTGACTCGTTATCCATTTCCACCTGCAGTTTCTGCTGCGCTTCGCCAAGCGTCCATGCCTGGGGTTTATTCACAGGTGCAAAGGGAGCTTCCCCAAAGGTTTCAATGCAGGCAGGCCCGCCGTGTACGTCGGCAAGCTCTTTAAAATTTTCGTATGCGTTCTGCAGGGAACGTAGCTTGCGCTTTACAAAATCACTGTCCAGAAACAGCGCGCAGTCCTGACGGTGGTCATAGTCGTACTGAGGGTTCACAATGCCTCCTGTATAACCTACACGGTTATACCCTTTCTTATTGACGGCATGAGTGGCATAACGGTAGATCACCGGCTCAAGGCCCATCTGTCCAAACTGCCGCACGGCAGCCCTGACCATACGTTCAAACCCAAGATTATAGCGGATATTTACGGTTTTTTTCTTAGTAATATCCTTTCTTCCGTTAATAAACCCGATACGGTACCCCTCCGTATAGGTTCTTGCCATAGCGTCAATCTGCTCTTCAGAAAGGGAATTCAAAAATTCTGCAATACCCCGTTCATTGGAGGATACATATTCCCCGTAGCGGTACAGGTAACGGAGGTCGTTTAAGTCCGAATCCATAACGATCCTTACCGCAAAATCCAGTTGAGGATCGATCCCCTCCTGAACCCTCTGTTCCACCATATCCTGACAATAATCATTTACATAGGAACGCAGGATTTCTTTAACTGTCTCCGGCCTGGGAATCTCCGTATCACAAAAAGCAGAATAAACTTCCAGAAACAGCTCCATGCCTACAGTATAATCCCACCATTTTTTTTCGTAGGCATAGGCGATATCGCCCCGAAGCTCTGCATACAAAAACGTAAATGCCTGGCCGTATTCTCCCAGCTTTTCCTGCGCGTATGCAGGATTGCCATAGCTGCGCCCATAATTTTCCGGAAAAATATCCTCATACAGTTCCCGGTTCTCCCGTTCCATTTCCTCCAGGGTTTCCTCTTTGTTTTCCTTTTCCAGCACCTTCATTGTCTTTTCCAGAAAACCGGCCGTTCTGCAAAAAAAGTCAAGAAACGGTTCCTTCACGGTCCGTTCCTTTTCAATTTCCAAAACCCTTTCTTTTGCAAGCGTATAGCGCTCCATCATCCATTCGTCCAAGATTTCATCTCCACTTCATTATAAATTAGCTTTTGGGGTCATAAGACATATCGTCGATCACATGGCCTCTCTGCACATGCTTATCAATAAGCTCCTGCATATATTCCCATATTTCCCTGGAGCCTTCTCCTGTATACTGGTTCCGTTTATAGATCTGGCTTTTTTTCACCTGATGCTCGGTCCAGCTCTTACCGTCCGAAGCATCATTTAAAAACAGCGGCTGGCTGTTATCCAGCATATGGGCGTATTTTGCCTCCGGCGTTTCGTAGGCTTCAAATTCCTCCCACAGTCCCCGCATCATCCTGCCCTGGTCCGCCGGAAGGATCCCGAAAATACGGTCCGCCGCTTTCTTTTCTCTTTCTTCCTTTGTGGCGGCGGCCGCCTCGTCGTAGGCATAGCTGTCTCCCGCATCAATTTCTACCAGGTCATGGATAAGAACCATGGTAACCACCTTTGACAGGTCGATCTCTTCATTGGCATATTCCTTCAGCAAAACCGCCATCAGCGCCAGATGCCAGGAATGTTCGGCGTCATTCTCTTTACGCCTGCCGTCCGCCAGGTAGGTCTGGCGGTAAATATTTTTCACTTTATCCACTTCGATGATAAATTCCATTTGTTTTTTTAAACGTTCCGTCATTTTTCACACTCCCATTAAAAAAAAGCCCAGCCATCCCACCATGATGATCCCATTTGTAATAGAACCCACAATGCTGGTGCGGTGCATACGCTTCTTTTCTGAAAAACTTAACAGCCCCATAATAAAACCATAAACCGAGAGAAGCGCGGCAAACAGGCTGATGCCTCCCACGATAAAGCCGTAGCTGCCCTCAAGGAAAAATGCTGTAAGGACAGCCGCCAGAAACAGAAGGAAGGAGGCCGCCGCAAGCCCCACTGACCATTTACCTTTACAGGCTTCTTTTTCTTTTGCAAATGCATATCTATATCTTTTTGCCATAATATGCTCTCCTCAGATGATTACAGACAGTGAACAAAATATAGCCGATAACGGCGCCCAAAGTATTCAGGATCATGTCATCCACGTCAAAGCATCCAACCTTGGTAATAAGCTGTATTGTTTCCACACAGAGACTCAGACAGAATCCTGATAAAATAGTCACAAAACCGCTCCGAAGGCCCGGATGGAGTACCGGGAGGATCAAACCATATGGAATGAACCCCAGTACATTTCCAAAAATATTTGTAAAAACAGCAAAAAACCCTAACTGCTCCCTGTAAATCCAGAATCGCCTGATTTCCACCAGCGGAACCAGGTTGTAACGGTACTCCCGCTCTGCCTGCGCAACACGTCCGTATCCCTCCGAAAAAAACAGAAAGTACATAAGCAGCAATACATAAAGTATAAACAGCAAAAATCCCGTGCGCTGGATCACATGCTTTGTTTCTTTTTTCAATGTTCTCCCCTATCTATAACAAAATCTATCTATAACAAAATCTCAGATTTCCTTTTCAGGAGCCTTGCTCCGCTGACAATCAGCATAATTCCGGAAACAATCCCTGTTACCAGAGTAATGATCCCCAAAGTCAGCACGCATGCCCCCGAACTGGACATTGTCTTATAAATCTTTTCCTTCATGATCAATTCCTCCTGCTGCGCTAAGCTAAAACTATTGTGCTCCGTATTGTTCATAATATGCGTCGATAGCCGCCTTCAGCGTATCATCAATAATAATCTTCCCTTTATATTCTTTATTATAAAGATGCTCCACAACCTCTGCCATGGTAACGATTGCCGTCGTCTCAAGGCCGTATGTTTCCTCGATCTCCTTAAGAGCGCTCTTAGTTCCCTGTCCGCGTTCCATGCGGTCCACAGAAACCACCAGGCCCACCGGCTTCACGTCTCCCTGTGCACGGATGATCGGTAAAGTTTCCTGAATGGAGGTTCCTGCAGTCGTAACGTCCTCGATGATCACTACCTTATCTCCATCCTGAATAGGGCTTCCCAGAAGGATTCCCTTATCTCCGTGATCCTTTACTTCCTTACGGTTGGAGCAGTAACGGATATCCTTTCCATATTCCTCGCTGATGGCCATTGTAGCGGCGACTGTAAGGGGAATCCCCTTATAAGCCGGCCCGAACAGTACGTCGAAATCCAGACCGAATTTACTTTCGATCGCTTTCGCATAATACTGGCCCAACCTGCGCAGCTGCGCGCCTGTACGATAAAATCCGGTATTTACAAAAAACGGGGTTTTCCTTCCTGATTTTGTCACAAAATCCCCGAATTTTAATACGTTGCAATCGATCATAAATTCAATAAATTCCTGTTTGTACGCTTCCATATCTTTATTTACCTCCTGTTTACCTATCCTTTGATTCTTTTCCTGATTTTTTTTATTCTACCATAACAATCTGAAAATAACAATTCCTTTCCTGTAAGCCTTGTGATAAAATAAGGCTGAAATGTTGCTGTTCACTCCCAAGCCTTGCACTTACTGCAAGGCTTGGGACAGTAACGCCGAAATAACCCCCATCCCTGGCCGCGGCCCGGGGATGGGGGTTATTTCGGATCATCATAGGGTCTATGATAATCGTTCTGTTCAATTGAAGCGGGGAAATGCTTATCTGCGTTCAAATGCAATGGCAGCAGGCAAAATGACCGGGAGCCACTTCTCGCATCTGCGGCATTTCTTTCTCACATATCTGTGTCTTAAAAGGGCATCGTGGGTTAAATGGACAACCCTTTGGTTTATTCAGCGGAGAAGGAATTTCCCCCACCGATTTGATTTTCTGAGGCTTCAGACGTTCCTCTTCTTCGCTCAGAACCGGAATCGACGCCAGAAGCATCTGCGTATACGGATGTTTTGGATTTTCAAAAAATTCGGCGGTATCCGCATATTCACAGATATTTCCCAGATACATAACGGCCAGCCTGTCGCAGATGTTTCGTACCAGACACATATTGTGCGTAATAAAAAGATAGGAAAGATGATTATTCCTCTGAAGCTCTCTCAGCTTATTGGTCACCTTCGCCTGTATGGATACATCCAGCGCTGAGGTCGGCTCGTCCAAAACGATAAATTTCGGATGGGCGGCAAGGGCCCTGGCCACACAGACAAGCTGCTTTTCACCGCCGCCGACCGCCCTTGGATACTTATCCAGATAGCTCAATGGAAGACCAACCTCAATCAGCGCATTTCTCACCCGTTCTTCCACTTCTTTTGCAGTCAGCTTTTTTTCTGCAAATTGTCTGACAGGAACCGTCAGTATCTGACGGATCGTCTTACGGGGGTTCAAAGATCCTCCGGGATCCTGGAAAACTAACTGAATGCTCTGCTTCATCTCTGAACTTCGTTTTACGGCAGGAACAGAAATATCCGTATCCCCCTGGAAGGTAATCGTTCCGCCGGTAGGGCCGTAAGTACCCACGATCATAGAACCGATGGTAGATTTTCCCGATCCGGATTCGCCCACAAGCCCGAAGATTTCTCCCCTGTTAATAGAAAAATCCACTCCGTCTACGGCCACCAGATTTCCGAATTTTGTCTTGAACTCTTTCCGAAGCCCTTTAACTTCAATCATAGTCTCATTACTCATTTTTTCTGCCCTCCTTAGCCCCAAAACAGGCAGCCAGATGTCCGGTTCCGTCATCGGCAAGCACAGGCGCGCTTTCCCGGCACTGTTCAGTTGCCTTCGGACAGCGGTCTGCAAAGCGGCACCCTTTGGGCGGATTCAGATAACTGGGAATATCGCCGGCAATCCCGTCTGCGATTCCATCTCCGGTCAGTTTCGGCGTTGCCGCCAGCAGCCCCTTTGTATAAGGATGACGGGGATTTTCAAATACTTCCTTTGTTCTGCCGTACTCAACAATATTTCCGGCATACATGACATAAACATAATCCGTAATCTTCCTGATCGCGCCCAGCGCATGACTGACGATGATCAGAGACTTTTTCTGTTCTGTAACCAATGTATCCAAAAGATTCAGGATCTGCTCTTCGATGGTCACATCCAGTGCGGTGGTAGGCTCGTCAGCAATGATCAGCCTGGTATCCTTCATCAGCGCCATTGCAATGCAGACGCGCTGCCTCATGCCTCCGGAAAGCTGGATAGGATAACTGTCAAGTACACGCTCCGGAGCAGGCATGGACACCTTTGCCAGTGCATCCAGCATACGCTTTTTATACTCTTCTTTCTTCAGGCCCGGGAACTGGCTTTTCAAAATATCCATCATCTGAGTGGAAATCTTAAGGGTTGGATTCAGCGACGAGGACGGATCCTGAAAAATCATTGAAACATTTTTCCGGACATTCTTCAGTCCGGCTCTTGAGTCGGTTCTTAAACCGCATACCTCGATTCCGTCCACCTTTACCTGAGCCGGCGGTGTCCGCAGTACAGCCGCCGCCGCTTTTAAAACAGTAGTTTTTCCGCAGCCGGTTTCCCCGATCAGCCCCACCCGCTCCCCCTCTCTCACATACAAAGACAATCCGTTAATCACTTCCAGAAATCCCTCGTATACACGATACCGCACAGAAAGGTTTTCAATTTTCAATATATCAGCCATTATTTATCCTCCACTGTCAAAACATCTGTCAGGCCATCACCTAAGAGGTTGAAGCCCATAACAATAACTATAACAGCAATCGCAGGCATTACAGACAGCCACCAGAATTCCGGCAGGTAGCCGATCCCGTCAGAAACCATGGAACCCAGGGACGGCGTAGGCGGCTGAACCCCCAGGCCCACAAAACTCATACTGGACGCAGTCAGAATAATGCTTCCGGTATCCAGAGTCATCTTGGTTATAATAGATGAGACAAGATTCGGCAGCATCTCACTGAAGATAATTCGGAGCATGCTGATACCGGACAATGTGGTGTAGGTAATATACAGCTCATTCGTAAGGGAAGTCACCAGATTATAGGTGATTTTTGTATACCACGGCCACCACGCGATAGCGATTCCCAGGGCACAGGATATGTAATTATTAGAAAACATGCAGCATACGACCATTGCAAGGATCAAAGGAGGAATGGACATAAACAGTTCCATGATCCTGGTAATAACAGTATCGATGATCGTCCCGTGGTAGTATCCGGCAATCAGGCCAAGCACCACGCCCAGCGGAACCGAAATACCGAGTACCAAAGCGGCAATGGCAAGCGATGGCCTGAAGCCGATCAGTATTCGGCTGAAAACGTCCCGGCCATAATCATCTGTACCACAGATATGCTTAAGGCTCGGAGCCTGAAACGTCTCTGCCATATGTGTTACCAGCCCCGCATCTTCCCCATAGGGCGCGATCACCTCACAGAAAATCGTTATAAAAAACACAGCCGCCACAATAAACAGCCCCAGCATGGACATGGGATTGCGTGAAAACTTATACCATCCCCGTTTAAAAGCCTCGATCCGTACATGATATTCCTTCCCGGCGGAAGCTGACATACTTTTTCCTGTTTTTGTCTTTTCCATTTCATTCCCCTCCTCTCAAGCGAATGCGGGGATCCAGCATTGCCACGCCAATATCCACCAATGTATTGATAACAGAAAACATAATGCCGAAAATCACCGTCACCGCCACAATGCCGTATGGATCCTTATTTAAGATTACATTTAAGGCATATTGTGAAAAACCGTTAATGCGGAAAATATTTTCGATGATAAACGCATTGCCCAGCAGCGAAGCCACCTGTAAACCATAAACCGTAAGCGACGGAATAAACGACGGTTTCATCAGATGCTTCATGATCAGCTTTCTGCGGCTGACCCCTGCAACCTCGGCAAAGGCTATATAATCGGCATTTACAATTTCAACCATGGAGGAACGGTGAATCCGCGCCTGATACGCAATACTCCCGATGGCAACGCTGATACATGGAAGCGCATACACTGGCCAAACAGCGCAAAATCACCTGACAGTATACTGTCCAGAGCCGGCGCGCCTGTTTTTATAATTTCCTCCGGAATATCAGGAAATCCTCCAATCGGAAATACCTTCAGCCCATAAGCAAAAATAAGCATAAATACGATCCCGAAGGCATATGCCGGTGTCACAACGCCCAGATAAGTAATGAAACGAACCACGTTATCCACCCAGGTGTTTTTAAAAAGTGCGGAAACCGTTCCTACTAAAACGCCCAGCACGAGGATCAGTACTGCCGCCAAAAGGCACAGTTCCAGACTGCGCGGAAGATACTGAGCAATGTCAATAGAAACATTACGATGTGTATACAGAGACTGGCCGAAATCACCGGCAGTTATAATTCCCTTCAGCCAGTGCAGCCACTGAACAACAAACGGACGGTCGAAATAAAGCTGATGTCTGTATGCGGCAATTGTCTCATCAGATGCCAGCGGCCCAAGTGAGCTTTTGACCGGATCACCGGGGATCAGCCTGATAAAGGAAAACACGATCAGAGACAAAAGCAGCAGGATAAAAACCATATGAACAATTTTTTTAATCACAATAGTATAAGTTTTTTTCATGGATCACTCGCCTTCCATATCTTACATTCTTTTACGTTGATATTTTTATAAGCCAAATCTCTTCTTCTGCCATCAGGAATTCCCGTTTAGCGGCCTCCGCCTGTTGCAGCCGGCGGCCGCTAAACGGGACAATGAATGAAAATACCCGGCCATATTACTTGCCTGATTTATTTCTATAGCCTGTCATGAAGCCATGGTAAAATCATTAAAGTAGTAATTCCATGAAATAACAGGACGGATCTCCCCTTCGCTTACACACCACTCAAAGCTGTCCTTATTCCAGACAGGATTTACCGTACTTACAAGAACATATACGGAAGGCACTACTTCATTTACCACATATTTCTGGATTTCCGCATATTTTGCTTCACGCTCTGTATCGTCAACGGTAGCAAGCGCTTCCTCGATCATGCTGTCCAGCGTATCATCCTGCAGCCATTCGTTCTGATTATAATTGCCCAGCGTCCAGGACGCATATTTGCTTTCCAGAAGAGAACCTGCTTCAGGATAAGAAGCGGAAACAAAGCAATTTGTAATATTGGGGGAAGTACTTACATCTGTCTCGGCGTCACAGAAAGACACCCATGGCGTTTCCTGGATATTCACAGTAAATCCAAGCTGCTGCATTGTCTCGGCCAGCAGCATAGTCAGCTTACCTGTTTCCCCGTTTCCCTGGATATAGGACATGGTTACCGGATAATCTGCCAGATTATCCGCATAGGCGGACTGAGCGATCTCCTCTGCGGCCTTTTCCAAATCATAGGTAAAGGTATCTGTGTCACTGCTGTAGCCCCATAAATTCTGTGGAACCGGACCGGTAGGAATCTCCGCGCCACTGTACATTTCGCTCATGGCCTCATAATTGCAGGCATAGGAGATTGCGCGGCGGATATGTACATCATCTGTAGGCGCAGCCTTAACATTCATCATAAAATAATCTTCACCGAATTCCGTCAGTGCAGCCGTCTCATAACCTGCAGCCGTCAGGCTTTTAACTGTTGCGCTTTCCTGATAGCCATGGATAAAGTCCACATCGCCTCCCTGCAGCAGCATTTTAGTGGTGGCGGCATCCGTTACCTGTGAAAGCTGAATTTCCGAAGGCGCTTTCTCTCCCGCCTCTCCCCACCAGTTTGAATTACGGGTCATAGTATAAGAGCTGTTCACCTCAAACGCGGTGATCTCATAGGCGCCGGAACCGGCAGAGTGATCCAGAAGGTAGTTTGTCCCGTAATCGCCGTTTTCGCCGTAATCACCGGACTCTTCCGTATTCTCCTGCATCAGGGTTGAATTTAAAATATAGCACTGTTCGAGAGCGGATACAAAAGGACCATATGTCTGGGTCAGATGGAAGGAAACCGTATAATCGTCGATCACCTCCGTGGATTCCACATAATTTGTAAAAAGATATGAATACCCGTCGTTAATGGTCAGCATACGGTCCATGGTATATTTCACATCTGCGGCTGTAAAGGGAGTTCCGTCAGCAAACACAACATCCTCTCTCAGCTTAAAGGTATAATCCATGGTTTCCTCATCATAAGACCATTCTGTTGCCAGCCAGGGTAATGCAGAGCCATCCTCTTCACTTGGCTTTACAAGGGCTTCATAAACATTAATATAGAGCATATCATCATTTGCGCCGGAACCCCTGGCAGGATCGCAGGTATCCGGGGTCGTGGAGCAGGTTCCCTTTAAAACGCCTCCCGCACTGTCCTCCGATGCCCAGACAGAAACCTGGCCGCCGCCAAACGCCGTGGACAGCAGACCGGCCGCCAGCAGGACGCTCATGAATTTTTTCATTTTTTTCATTGGTGATCCCTCCTTATTTTATTGCCAGTTGGTAAATAGCAAGGCCGTACATTTTTATATTTTGGATAATATTTTTAATCAAAGTCCGTTCGTTTGGGGAATGTACGGTTAGTTTTTCGTCCGGATAAACCGCGCCAAAGCATACGCAGTTTGGAAACGCACGTGCATAAGTTCCTCCGCCGATGGAATACAAAACAGCTTCTGTTCCTGTCGCCGTTTCATACACCTTGCACAGATCTTTAATTAAAGGAGTATCCTCAGGCACATACAGAGGTTCCTTTATCCTACGCGCCGTACATGTAAATCCGGCGGCGGCCAGCTTCGTCTCAGCGACATCCGCAATAGAACGGATATCTTTTGTAACGGGCGTCCGAATATCAAAAGCCGCATTCATCACGCCGTCTTTCAAAGTCAGAAGCCCAAGGTTCAGGGTCAGCCTGCCGGAAGGCTTGTCCTCACAATCAATTCCAAGTGAAGCACCGTCCGTACCGTCTGCTGCCGCCAGCAAATCCGAAGCGGCATTCCGAATTTCGGGATTGCCTGCCTTCTCCAATATCTTAAGCAGCGCAGTGATCGCGGAAACTCCGTTTTCCGGCGTATGCGACGGGGCATTGCAGCCTTTGCAGGCGACGGTAACCTCGCCGCCGTCCGTAACAGCCAGTTCCCCTCCATACTCTTTCACGGCGGACATTAAAGCTTCTTTGTCACAATCCGCTCCCAGAACGGCAGACGCATGTGCCGGAACCAGATTTGATGCTTCCCCGGCGCTGATTTCCACATCTGATGCAACCTTTCTGGAAAAATCGCCGGTGTAAATGCCTTTTTCCCGGTTCACTACGGTAAACATACCATCCGGAGAGAAGCTTGCATCCGGCTGCTCAAGCCTATGCTCTTTGTAATACCGGATGCATCCCCATCCTGTTTCCTCGTTTGTCCCCACAATGAAGCGGACTCTTTTGCCAGGCTTCAGTCCCATCTGCTTAAGGGCATACATTCCGTAAAGGCATGACAGCAGCGGCCCCTTATCGTCCGCGATTCCTCGTCCCACCAAAAATCCGTCCTTTTCTGTCATCTCAAAAGGATCCGTATCCCACGCTGACAGATCTCCGGCAGGAACCACATCCACATGAGAAAGAATACCCAACATTTCTTCTCCCTCTCCCCATTCGATGACGCCCACATATCCCTCATAATTGACGGTCTTAAAACCCATTTTCTCCGCAATGGAAAGCAGGTGTTCAAGAGATCTGGCAACCTCCGTGCCGAAGGGCGCGCCCTCTTCGGGCGCCCCTTCCACACTTGGGATCGATATCTGCACGCGCAGATCTTCAAAAAATTCAGGCATAATTCCGTCCACAAAAGCGGACAGCCTATCATATACTTTTTCCATACTTATCTCCGATCAATAGCCGGTGGCGCCCAGCTCTTTGCAGATCCTGACACATTCCGGATCGGTATAGAACCCATTTTCCTCAATCGCTACTCCATCGCAGTAAATAGAAGGATTCAAAATAATGCCGTCCGTATGATTTGCCGCAACCCAGCTCTTTCCGCCCAGACCTTCTCCCTGGGTACCGATTCCGATTTCCACGCATCCAAATACACGCTCATCCTCTTCAATACGTCCCGTCGGCTCAGGAATACCCGGGTTAAATCCACAGGAAATATGGGCAATCCAATACATCTTTTCATCCTTCCAGGATTCCATCCACAGTTTGAACAAATGTGCGTCGCGGTTATCGTCAATAATTTCGGTAACAACGCCGTTCTTCACGATCAGTTTTACCGGATGGGTCTGACGTCCGATTTCCTGTGGCGGGAATAAACCGCCGTCATAGACGATCACGCCGTTAATGGTTTCCTCAATGGGGCACATGGAAGTCTGTCCGGACAGCATAACAGAAGTTCCCGGAGCCGCATAGGTACCTGACTGATTACACAATCTTCCCTCACAGGAGAAGGTCAGATCTGTACCTCCCGGGCTTGTAATGCGCATCTCTTTTGCATTATTGTGAAGTTCGACAAGACGGTCTCCCAGTTCCACGATCTTATGATGATCATAGCGGCCGATCACATTCAGCATCATGTTGATATCCATAGACGCCGCAGTAATCTGACGGGTACCGCAATCCATTGCCTGTTTCCATCCACGCGTGTAAAACAGCTGATAATCATATTCAATCCACACATCCGCAGCCTTGATTGCTTCCAATACAGGCTTCGTCGGCTCGATCATAATAGCCTGATCCAGAGAAGCAGGGTACTGCATCACGATCGGATAGCACCCCAGAGTCAGCGCTGCACCGGCAGTTGCGTTAACCACACGCATATCATTGGTAGTATCACAGGTGATCAGGACGGTTTCGCCCTCTTTGACTTTCATAATTTCAACCAGCATCTTGCGGGCCGCTTTCTGCAGTTCCCAATTCAAATAATAGTTCTGGCCTTCTGCCTGTGTTGTTGCTTTCATTGTAAACACACTCCTTTTCTTTGTTTTTTATAATTAAGCCCTATGGTTAGATCAATAACCGCCAGCGCCCAATTCCTTAGATAAAGATTTATTGCTTACCGCCTATAGAAGCGGAAGTCATCTCACATCTGATATACAATATGTTCCAGGTTTTCTGTCTCTTATTTTGCCGGATATTTCCTTAAGGCTTCCGCGATCCTGTCAATTGCATTTTTTGCCTCTTCATCGGAGCCAAGACATCCGTCGATGATCCGAAGATATCCGTTTCCCTGCTCTCCGTAATTTTTGCCGTCGTTGACAGCTACTCCGGCTTCGCGGATAATATATTCCATAATTTCAGTGGAATCCCCCAGTTCTCTTACATCTACCCAGCAGAAGAATCCTGACTGGGGCATTTCAATCTTCACCTTCGGCACCCTGCCGAAAGCCTCAACACAATACCGTCTCCGCCTGTCATAGCATTGGCGGTACTTGTCCATAAATCCCGGATTCCGGAACGCTTCAACTGCTCCTGTCTGGGAAGCCGTATGCGCAGCGCCGATCACACTGACAGCAGCGCCGTAATAAACGTCCATAAACGTATCACAAGCCACAAGATAACCGACCCGGAAGCCGGAAAGCGCCATCCCCTTGGAAATAGAAAAAACGGTTACAGTCCTTTCCCACATACCCGGCAGTGAAGCCGGAGTCACGAATTCCCTGTTGTCAAATACCGTATCCTCAAACGCCTGGTCTACAACAAGAATTAAATTATGCTTAATGATAAATGACGCCAGTTCTTCCAGCTCTTCCCTGGAAAAAACAGTTGTCGTGGGATTATTGGGATGCGTCAGGACAACCATTTTCGTTTTTTCCGTAACCGCAGCTTCAAAAACCTCCATATCCAGCCGGTAATTATGTTCCGCGTCAAGCATAACAGGAACCGTTATCGCTCCCAACAGCCTGGGATTCAGGAAATTGTTTGGATAGCTTGGATCCGGAACCAAAACCTCATCCCCCTGATCTAAAAACGCAGACATTGCAAAAAACAGTCCTGAATCCGACCCCGGAGTAATAATAATATTCCTGGAAGGATCCGCATCCAGATGGTTAAAACTCTTAAGCTTCTTGGCGATTTCTCTCCTGAGTTCCAGGGAGCCTGTCGGTTGAGTATAATGCGCGGGAAATCCTGACTTATACGCCTCAATGACCGTATCAAGGATATTCTGCGGAATTGCAGGATCCGGATAAAAAGGATCCGCCCATCCCATCAAAGTAACTTTACCTCCCATAGCCGCAAAACTGTCTCCCACATCTGCCTTGGTAACTTTACTGAACAGCCCGCCCTCTACATTTTTGAAGCGTTGGGAAATCATCTCTCTGTTATCCATTATTTCCTCCACTTATAAATCCATATCATAAAACAGCAACCGCTTCGATTTCGATCAGCGCCCCTTTTGGAAGCGAGGAAACTTCAACTACTGCCCGCGCGGGAGGCTCCTTTTCAAAAAAGCTCTGGTATTTTTCATTGATTCTGCTAAATGCCTCCATATCCCGAATAAAAAGCGTGCATTTTATAATGCTTTTTTCACTTCCTCCGGCGGCTTTCACAATAGAAATTAAATTCTTCATGGATTGAACCGTTTGATCCTCGATCTTCTCGGGCATCAGGCCGGTTTCCGGGTCGACAGGAAGCTGCCCCGAAATATACAGGGCCGTTCCCTGTGCGGCCACCGCCTGAGAATAGGGACCTATCGCCGCAGGCGCCGCGGCAGTGCTGACAATTTTTTTAGTCATAGTCATATCTCCTTTATTTTTTTAACTGTTCCCTGAAAGCTTCTCTTAAAAAAAATAGCAAGCGAGCCAAAAAGCGAATGAAATTTTTTAACGTTTATCCGCCAGCTCCCTTGCTTTTATTGTATTATATTTCAGTTTTTCTAATAAGTCAATAGTATTTTGAAAAATATTTCATCCATTTTTATCCTTTTTTGATTGTGCTGAATTATTTTTTATTTTGTATATAATTGACACATTACATTGTTTGCTATATAATATATTTTAAGAATTATTCCGTTATTTCTAATAATCGGGTAGTATTTCTGCAATGATAAAAGCTATTCCGAACAATTAAAACCTGGAGGAGGTTTTGTAGTGGACTCGTTTACTGTTTCATTAACCCAGGAGGATCGTACTGTCCTTAATTCTTATGCCATCATGGCTGAAGGTCTGAGCAACTACCTGGGAAGCTGCTATGAAATTGTTATTCATAGCCTTGAGGATCTTAACAAATCAGCGATTAAAGTACTTAATGGTTTTCACACAAACCGTACAGAGGGCGCTCCCATCACGGATCTTGCACTTCAAATGCTTGCCAAAATGACGGCGGATCCCTCTTCGAATTATTCCTCCTACTTTACTACCAACCGGGATGGAAACCCCCTTCGTTCTACTACCATAGCAATACGGGGAGGCAATAACCGAATCATCGGACTATTATGCATTAATTTTTATTTAAATTCTCCCATGAATGAAGTTTTAAAATTTTACCATCCCCAGGAAGAAAAAGACTCGGCCGAACTTCCTCTCACTGAAACCTTTGCCGAGAGCATTGACGAACTGATAACCCGCGCCGTTGCCTCCGCAGTTCAGACGGTCAAGGAAACTCCCGGTATTTCAAGCAGTCTCCGCAATCGGGAAGTAATTTCCATTCTCAATCAGCAGGGGGTATTCAAATTTAAAGACAGCGTGATCAAGGTAGCAAAATGCATGGGAATTTCTAAAAATACAGTGTACCTTCATCTCCGTACATTATCAGGAAAATAAGTTCTCTCATTACTGTTCAGCTCTACGGTGTAAACAGTAATCGTCACTCTTCTATACAAATATAACGAAAAGGGACTGTGAAAAGGAGTTGAAAACTCCGGATTCACAGTCCCTTTATTTCTGCTGAATAGGCAAAGCGGACATTCATATTCCCCTTTGCTGCATGCTTATGAATGCGAGCCGCTTTTCTGCAGAATTATTCAAGCAAACATTAAAAAAGAGTATTTTTCAGATAACTGCTTACGTCAGAAGTTGTCATGCTCTTTTTAAAGGGCAACGTCACGGACTCCTGCCATCCCCAGCGGTTCCATTTTGAAAGAACAGTCGTCTTCATTTTTAAGGTAACCTTATTTTTTCCAAAAATCAGGGAACCCGTACCTGAATTTCCCCAGGTATCCTTCCAGGAAAATTTTGAAACCTTATTTCCACTGAGCTTTGCTGTAATCACATTTGTCTGATAGATCGGCGAACCGTTTACGCCATAGTGCTCTGCCACAAATCTGATCTTTCCTCCGGAAAGCTTCTGAACTGTCACAAAATCCCCTGCGCCTATACTTCCTGGTCTGGGCGCTGCATTGATTCTGGAATATTCCCCCTGCTTTACATAGCTGGCGGTGTTCTCTTTAACTGTTACCGTACATTTGGCAGTTTTTCCATTAGCTTTCGCAGTGATGACTGCCGTACCTGTTTTTTTACCGGTCACCTTTCCTTTGCTGCTGACGGAAGCAACCGAAGGTTTACTGCTTGCCCAGGTTACCGTCTTGCTTTTTCCTGTTACTGTTGCCGTAAGCGTTGTAGATTTTCCTGCTGTGACGGATACTTTGGATTTGCTCAGCTTTATAGATGCTTTTTCTGCTGCAAATGCCGGTACCGTCATACCCAGAACCATACAAAGAGCCACGAGCAATACCAATAAGCTTTTCTTTTTCTTCATTATATCTCCTCCTTATTTCTATTCTTCCTCTTCCTTTGCCCACAGATACAGCACATTTCCCTTCATCTCGGCAGATGAAAGTTCTTTTTCTACATACATTTCCCTTACTCTATTGTTATACAGAATCCATTATATATACCTACAGGGATAATATCCCTGAAAGCATACTCTTCCATGGATTCCTTCTCAAAATTGTATACCGTCGTCTTTCCTTTCAACGGGTCAACGATCCAGTATTCCCTTACGCCAGCCGTCCTGTATTTAAACAGTTTCGTCATATAGTCCCTACTACGACTTTCAGGAGAGACTATTTCAATGATCCAGTCAGGCGCACCGTGGCAGCCTTTTTCATCTAACTTGTCAGGGTCGCAGATAACAGAAATATCAGGCTCCAAATAGTTGTTCTCGTTTAAAAAAACAGCAAACGGAGCAGCATAAACCTCACAAGAGCCTCTTTTGCCTTGGATATATTGATAAATCTCTGAAAAGAGTTTACCAGAAATCCGTTGGTGACGTCTTGTAGGCGGAGCCATATAATAAATTTGTCCGTCTATTAATTCTGCTCTTGTACCCTCGGGTAAAGAGTAAATATCTTCAATAGTATATAATTTCTCTTGCGCTAATGTCATACACACACCTCCCTTTTCCTTTATTATGCTTACATCATAATAGGGTTTCAAGTGAGATCTATTTTACGATTCCAATCAATTCGTTAATATCCTCCACCTGATTCTTTTCAAGGAATGCCTCCATTCCCTGTATCACATCAACGGTTGCGCAGGGATTGAAGAAATTCGCGGTTCCTACGGATACCGCAGTCGCCCCTGCCATAATAAACTCCAAAGCATCCTCTGCCGTTGCAATGCCGCCCATTCCGATGATCGGAAGAGAAACCGCGTTCGCCACCTGATATACCATGCGCACGGCAATGGGCTTTACGGCAGGGCCTGACATACCGCCTGTTTTATTGGCCAACGCAAAGGTTCTGCGGTTGATGTCGATCTTCATTCCGGTAAGGGTGTTGATAAGCGAAAGGACATCGGCGCCGCCCGCTTCCGCTGCCCGTGCCATTTCTGTAATATCCGTAACATTCGGACTTAATTTCATAATGATCGGCTGCTTTGCATATTTTTTTACTTCTTTTGTAATGGCCTCCAAAGCGCCCGGATTCTGCCCGAAGGCAATGCCGCCTTCCTTTACGTTCGGGCAGGAGACATTGATTTCCAGCATATCCACCGGTTCATTTCCCAGACGCTCTACCACCTCGCAGTAGTCCTCCATGGTCTTGCCGCATACATTTACAATAATTTTTGTATCAAACTGCTTCAGGAACGGGATATCCCTCCTGCAGAATACATCAATTCCCGGATTCTGAAGCCCGATGGCATTCAGCATTCCGCTGCTGGTTTCCGCCACACGGGGCGTCGGATTGCCAGGCCATGGTACGTTTGCCACGCCCTTAGTCACTACCGCCCCAAGCCGGTTTAAGTCTACAAACTCACTATATTCCTCACCGGAACCAAAAGTACCCGAGGCTGTCATTACAGGATTTTTTAATTCTACTCCTGCCAGTGTTACCCTCATCTTACTCATAACTCCACCTCCGTACTCAAAAATACAGGACCATCCTTACAGATACGCTTGTTGTGTACATGGGAATGGCTGTCTGTCTCTTTAGATTGGCAGACACAGGCCAGGCATGCGCCTACTCCGCACGCCATCCGTTCTTCCATGGAAATCCAGCAGGGGATGCCCTTTTCCAGTGCGTATGCCTTAACCGCGCGCAGCATAGGAGCCGGACCGCAGGCAAAAATCACATCTGCTTCCAGTTCATTCCCGCGGATGGCGTCCATAACGTTTCCTTTGGTTCCCGCGCTTCCATCCTCTGTTGCCACGTAAACCTTACCGTGAGAAGCAAACTCCTTGTCCAAAAATAACTGGTCACGATAACCGAGCACCGCGATCTTGTCCCCATTGAGCTGCTTCGCTGTTTCCAGCATCGGCGGAATGCCAATACCTCCCCCTATGAGGAATACTTTTTTGCCCTCTGCTTCTTTAAGAGGGAAACCGTTTCCCAAAGGCCCAAGAGTCTCTATGGGAACTCCTGCATGAAGCCTGGAAAATTCCTCTGTTCCGGTTCCCTTTCCAGTTACGCGGTATACAAGACGGATTCTGTTGTTTTCTTTATCGATCTCACAGAGACTGATAGGGCGCGGAAGCAGCTTGCTTCCGTTTCTGCTGTATAAGGATACAAACTGTCCCGGCTTTGCGTGCTTCGCAATGCCGTCTGTCTGAAGCCACATGCTGTAGATATCGGCGGCGATACATTCCTGGCTGACGATCCTGCAGCTTTCTTTTGCTTTTTCGCTCATATTTTCCTCCTGGCGCCAATGCCGCTGTCCGCGGCCTGATCTTCTATTACATGAATTACATGATTTAATATTCCCTGTAAAGGTTAACTAATCTCGAATAATAAGCCCTTATTACTTCAGGATTAGAGCAACGATATACTAACGGCCCGAAAGCGCGCCGCTGATATCTGCGATCATGTCTTTTACTGCCTGCCGGGAAGCATCCGCATAGTTCAGTTCGCCGATGGCTGCATATTTCTCCTGTTTATAGGCGGCAATGATCCCTCTTGAGGAATTTACGATCGCACCGAGTCCGTCTTCATTAAAGAAATGCACCAGATCAGCGCCCTTGCCGCCCTGTGCCCCATAGCCCGGCACTAAAATAAAGGTTTTCGGCATGATCTTACGGAGAATCTTTCCCATTTCCGGGTAGGTAGCGCCTACTACAGCTCCGATGTAGCTGTACTCTGCTCCCATATGATCCTCTCCCCACTGGGCCACCTTTTCTCCCACCCACTCATACAGAGGACGTCCGTCGATGATCCTGTCCTGGAACTCCCCGCTGGAAGGATTGGAGGTCTTTACCAGAATAAATAAGCCTTTCTTCTCTTCTTTACACACATCAATAAACGGCTTCACACCGTCAGAGCCAAGATAAGGATTGACCGTAGCAAAATCCTCATCAAAGCCGGAATAAAATTTGCTCCCTACCTGTACTCTGCCCAGATGTCCCACTGCATAGGCGGCAGAGGTAGAGCCGATATCACCGCGCTTAATGTCTCCGATGACAACCAGATCTTTTTCTTTACAGTAATCTACTGTTTTTTTATAAGCTGTAAGTCCCGGGATGCCGAACTGCTCATACATGGCTATCTGCGGCTTTACGGCAGGGATCAAATCGCAGGTTGCATCCACGATCCCTTTGTTAAACTGCCAGATAGCTTCTGCGGCTCCCTCCAAAGTCTCTCCGTACTCTGCGAACGCCGCATCCTGGATATGTTTGGGAATATAGCCGAGCATAGGATCCAGGCCCACAACGATAGGTGCATTTGTTTTACGGATCTTGTCAATCAACTTGTCAATCATGAATTCGTCCTCCTAATAGTGTTGTGTTACTGATCTATAACCCTAACAGCCTTGCAGCAAGTGCAAGGCCTGGGCGCGAACAGTAACAGTGTTGTTACATTTTAAGACTCGCCCTACACAGACGTTCCTCTCATTCATAATACACGATATCCGTCATTTAATAAAGCATTTTTTCTCAGTTTACCAGCATTCATTTTTTTGCTGAAGTGAAAAGTTAAATTCCACTCTGAAAATGGCATCAAAAAAAGTAGA